>JAOAFW010000132.1 GCA_026416065.1 Fimbriimonadales bacterium | reverse complement strand
TCTCTGAAGTCTCGCCATCCGGGCCTTCAGCCACAGCAGGTGGGCGAAGATTCCAGCCCACACGATGGGGATGCTGATGCTCAATGCGGTCTGCCAGTTCATGAATTCGCGCCTCCAGGATAAAGGTCGCCATGCGCAGTCGGTACAGCCCGAACGCCAAGAGCCAGTAAGTGAGAAAGCCGAGATAGACGCCCGCACGATAGAACCAATCCAGCCCCTCTTTGCTCGCCATCACGTTGCTGGGATGAAGCGAGACCTCCTTGAACATCGGCAGGCGGGGCAGGATGAACACCAGCATGGGCACGGTCAGCGCGGCGAACACGGTATAGCCTGAACTGACGGCGGCACGACGGCGGTCGTCCTCCACCGAGCTGCGCAACGCGAAATACGCCGCGTAAATCATTAGTTGGAGCAGGAAACTCGTCTGGCGCGGGTCCCAGTGCCACGGCTTGCCCCACTGCATCGTCGCGAAGACCATCCCCGTCAGCAACGTAACGACGCCGAGCGTCATGCCCACCTCGTTCGCGGCAGCGGCACGGGCGTCGTCCAGCGGTTCACGCCGACGCAAGTACCGCCAGCCGAAAAAGCCTCCTGCCAGAAAACAAAGCGTGCAGGTAATTGCCGCAGGCACATGGAACAGGATAATCCGCGCCGAGCCGGGGTCGCGAAAGTCCTGCGCGGGCGGCACCCAATAGAAGGCAATCAGGGTCAGGACGAACATCCCAAGCCCCGCCAGCCAGAACGCAACGCGCATAGCGGGTTAATTGTACCTCACGCCCCACGTCGTGGGTTCTAAGGGGGTACAATATCCCCCGACAGGAGGTTCTCTATGCTCACAGGGAAGAAAGGCGTCATTTTCGGCGTGGCGAATCAGCACAGTCTGGCATGGAAGATTGCCCAACGCTGCGCGGCGCACGGCGCAAGCCTCGCAATCGCCTATCAGAACGACCGTTTTGAAGAGAAGGTGAACGCACTCGCCAGCGAGCTGCCCGATGCTTTCACGATCCAGTGCGATTTGAATAATGACGCAGAGATTCAACAAGTCGTGGACACTCTGGGCACGCGCTGGGGACAGGTGGACTTCATGGCGCACTGCGTGGCGTATGCGCTGCGCGAGGAGCTGGTCGGACGCTACTTAGACACCTCGCGCGAGGGGTTCAAAATCGCGCTGGAGACCAGCGTGTATACCTTTGTGGCGGCGACGCGCGCGCTGGAGCCGATTTTATCGGACGGTGCGTCGGTTTTGACGCTCACCTACTTGGGCAGCGAGCGCGTGGTGCCGGGCTATAATGTGATGGGGGTGGCAAAAGCCGCGCTGGAGGCGAGCGTGCCCTATATCGCCTACGAACTGGGCGAACGACAGATTCGGGTGAACGCCATCTCGTCAGGTCCGGTTAGCACGCTGGCGGCGCGGGGCATTCGCGGTTTTACCTCGATGATGGAGTATGTGCGCCATCACGCGCCGTTCAAACGCGATACCGACCCCAACGAGGTGGGCGACACCGCCGTGTTCCTGTTCAGCGAGATGGGGCGCGGAGTCACAGGCGAAGTGATTTACGTCGACGCGGGCTACCACATTCTGGGGATGTAGGTGATGGCGGCGACGAAACCTCCTAAGGTGCAGACGCTTCCGCCCCTGCCCATCGAGCGGCTCACCAAGCCGTTCGCGATGTTCGCCAAGCAAGCGAGTGCGGGAGGCATCGTGCTGTTGGCATGCGCGATTATCGCGCTGGTGTGGGCGAACTCACCCCTTGGCGATTACTACTTCCGCCTGTGGCAAACGCCCGTCGAGGTGCGCTTCGGCGACTTCATCGACATCGCTAAGCCGCTGCTGCTCTGGATTAACGACGGCTTGATGGCGGTGTTTTTCTTTCTGGTGGGGATGGAAATCAAGCGCGAGCTGCTGGTGGGCGAGTTGCGTTCGCCGCGCAAAGCTGCGCTGTCGATGGCTGCCGCGTTGGGGGGGATGGTTGTGCCCGCGCTGATTTATGTCGCGCTGAACTGGGGCACGCCCGAAATTCGCGGCTGGGGCGTGCCAATGGCGACCGATATCGCGTTCGCGTTGGGTGCGCTCGCGCTGCTGGGCACACGCGCGCCTCTTGGTCTGAAAGTGTTCCTCACTGCGCTGGCGATTGTAGATGACCTCGGCGCGGTGCTGGTAATCGCGCTGTTTTACACCGAAAACTTGAAAACGGACTTTTTGCTCTATTCGTTCTTGTTCTGGGGCGGCATGATTGTGATGAATCGGCTGGGTGTGCGCAACGCGCTGGTTTACTTCCTTGTGAGCCTGGGGATGTGGTATTTCATGCTCAAGTCAGGCGTGCATGCAACGGTGGCGGGCGTGCTGGGCGCGTTCGCGATTCCTGTGCGCTCGCGAATTGACCCCGAGCTGTTTCTGGCGCGCGTGCGCGAGTATCTGAACCAATTTGACCAGCCCACAGTGGAGCGCACGATTATTCTTAGCCCAGAGCAGCAGTCGGCAGTAGAGGCGATTGAGCGTGAGGCGCTGCGTGTACAATCACCCCTGCAGCGACTGGAGCATCAACTGCACTATTTCGTGGCGTTTGCAATTATGCCCATCTTCGCGCTGGCGAACGCAGGTGTGACGCTCGGCGGTGAGGATGGGCTGAACTGGACGAGCCGGGTCATCTGGGGTATCGCGCTGGGGCTACTAATCGGTAAACCACTGGGGATTACGCTCTTCTCGTGGCTGGCAATTAGGCTGGGCTTGGCGCAGCTCCCGCAGGGAATTAACTTCGTTCACATCATCGGCGTTGGTTTCCTGGCAGGTATTGGCTTTACAATGGCGCTGTTCATCGGTGGGTTGGCATTTCGAGGGGATGAACTGAACTACGCAAAGCTTGGCATCCTCTCCGGCTCCGCCTTAGCAGGGGCAATTGGCTTCACGATGCTACGCATGTGGACGAAGCCACAGCCCTGTCTCTTATACACATCT
>JAOAFW010000073.1 GCA_026416065.1 Fimbriimonadales bacterium | reverse complement strand
GTACTATGCCGTCGCCGTCGACCCCGCGCTGCTCAAAGGCAAAGAGGGCTTCTGGGGTTTGCAGGAGCTGCTGACCCACGAGCGTCCCGATGTCGCGCTGATTGCCCTGCACGGTAAGCACGGCGAGGACGGCGCAGTGCAAGGGCTGCTGGAGCTGCTGGGCATCCCCTACACTGGCTCTGGCGTGCTGCCCAGCGCGCTGGCGATGAACAAGTACGCCGCGAAAATCGTGTTCCGCGAGGCAGGGCTGACCACGCCCGCAGGGCTGCTCATCGGCGACGGGGAGGACGATACACTGGAGCGCATACGCCGACGGCTGAGCCTGCCGCTGATGGTCAAGCCCAATCAGGGCGGCTCCACGCTGGGCGCATCGCGCGTGTTCGACTGGAACGAGCTGCCCCGAGCCCTGCGCAAAGCCCTCGCCTACGACGAGAGCGTGCTGGTGGAAGAACTCATCGAGGGCGTGGAGGTCTCTGTGCCCGTGCTGGGCAGGCGCGAGCCGCAAGCGTTGCCTCCCGTCGAGATCGCGCCCAAGAGCGGCTACTACGACTTTCAGGCGAAGTATGTGCCCGGCGCGACGGAAGAGATCGTGCCCGCCCGCCTGCCGAGCGAGATCTTGAGCCTGCTGCAGGAGACGGCGATTGCGGCACACCTCGCGCTGGGCTGCAGGGGCATGAGCCGCGTGGACATGATCGTGCGCGAGACTACCCCCTATGTGCTGGAGGTGAACACGATTCCGGGCTTGACCCCCACCTCGCTGCTGCCGCGCAGCGCGGAGGCGGCGGGTATCGGCTTCGCGCAGCTTGTGGAGCGTATTCTACAGGATACGCTGGAGGGCGTATGAGGCTGAAAAAGCGTGAGAAGGGCGTGCGTGTGAAACTGAGTAGCACAAACACCCCTGTCCGTGCACAGACTTGGACAGGAGTGTCCGGGCGACAAGTGCCCATTCAGGAACCTACCGGCAAATTCGCCCTCACTGTGCCGCCAGTAAAGCCTGTGCGCCGACGCGCCGCGAAACCCAACCGCGCTCGAAAACTTTTCGCATGGCTCTGGCGCAACGCCGAACCACTTGCGTGGGGCGCAACGCTGGGCGTGCTCTCTCTCAGCCTCTGGTTCTCACCCCGCACGCAGCTCACACGGCTCACCGTGCAGGGTGTCCCGTCGGAAGCGCAGATGTCTATCGAGCAAGCGATACGGAGCCAGTTGCGCACGCCCGTAGCCCTCTCTAACACGTTCCGTCAGCTGGAGCAGACGCTAAGCCAAGTGGACTGGATACGAGCCGTTCAGTGGCGCGCGGCGGGCGTAGGCGCAGCACGGCTCTACATCACTCCGCGCACGCCTGACGCACTCATCGAAACTGCAAATGGCGCGCGAATCTTCGCCGACCCGACAGGATTTCTCTTTCTGCCGCCGAATCGCAACGCGATACCCCTGAGCGGACGGATACGGCTTGGGCAAGACTACCCGACGCCTCAGCGGGGGGATGTTTTGAACGGCGAGATGCACAGAGCATTAACGATTTTGCAGGCGTTGCACGCCCGCGCGGAGGCGCACAACCTCCGCACGACGATTTCCAAAACGCAGG
This sequence comes from Fimbriimonadales bacterium, assembly GCA_026416065.1. GTDB lineage: Bacteria > Armatimonadota > Fimbriimonadia > Fimbriimonadales > GBS-DC > GBS-DC. The sequence goes on along the minus strand of JAOAFW010000073.1, from coordinate 1,582 downwards.
GCATACGGTTGTGGCTCGATCTCCAGCGCGGAGCGGAGCCACCGTTCCCCCTGCAGGTGCGCTTCGGCGATGCAAGCGCCCTGCACACCCAGTTGAAACGGCTGAACCGCATTTTAGAAATGCCTTCAGACACGCTGCGGAAATGCGACTATATCGATATCAGCACACCGGGCGCAGAAGTAATCAAACCACGTCGCTTGCTTGATGGGGGTGCGCTGTGAGAGATAACAAACTCTACCAGATAATGGTCTTCTTTGCCATATGGCTTGTGGTGGGCCTGCTACTTGGTTTAGCCTTCAAGGAACAAACCCGCCTGCGCACGGCAGAGCTGCCCAGCGCGCGCCTGCCCGAACTCGCTCGCGCTTATGTGCAGGAAAAGCAGTCCAACGCCGCCTTAGAGGAAGAAATCCGTCAACTGCGTCAGAAAATCAACGAGCTGGAGAACGCTTTCGCCAGCGGCACGAAGCAGGCGCAGGTACTTAACCAGAGCCTGCAAGAGGCGAAAATGATCGCCGGCTTACTGGAAGTGGAGGGTCCCGGCATCGAGCTGATTTTGCAGGACAGCAAGCGCAAGCCGCAGGGCGACTCGCCCGAACTGCTACCTGAACTTTACACCATTCACGACTACGACCTGCTGCGCGTGGTGAACGAGCTGCGTCAGGCGGGGGCAGAGGCGATTAGCATCAATGGGCAGCGTGTGGTGGCGACCACCGGTATCCGCTGCACAGGTCCGGTGGTGTTCATCAACGATGTGAAGATGGCATCGCCGTTCACGGTTCTGGCGATTGGCGACCCCAAAACGCTGGTGGGCGCGTTGGAGATGCCCGGCGGCGCACTGGCAGATCTCAAGAGCGTCGACCCCAAGATGGTACAAATCAAGCAACTGGACAAGGTGCGTGTTCCCGCGTACAGTGGCTCCACACAGTTCCGCTACGCGAAACCGGTACCGCCAGAAGGAGGGCAGCCATGATAGGAGTGGGGCTGGTTGGATTGATTCTCGGTGTGATTATCGCGTCGGTCGCACTGGATATTCCGCTGCCGGAGGAGTGGGCGGCGTACCTCTCGCTGGCAGCGTTGGCAGGGCTCGATACCGCCTTCGGCGGCTGGCGCGCCGCACTGGAGGGGCGATTCCACCCCGATGTGTTCGTATCGGGATTCATAGTAAACGCTCTGCTGGCAGCATTACTTGCTTATCTGGGTGACCGCATCGGCGTCGACCTGTTTCTGGCGGCGGTTGTCACGCTCGGCGGGCGCATGTTTCTTAATCTGTCCTTAATCAGAAGGTATTATCTGAACCAGTTTGCGCTCAGAAGGCAACGAGGATGACACTCATCACAGGGCTGGATATCGGCACGACGAAGGTCTGCTGCTTCGCGGCGCAGCGTCAGGTGGACGGCACGCTGCAAGTCGTCGGCTACGGCGTTGCGCCTTGCCGCGGGGTCAAGCAGGGACAGGTTGTCGATATGGAGCAGACTGTCGCCGCCATCCAGCAAGCCGTTCAAGAGGCGCAAACGATGGGCGATGTGACTATACTGGGTACTATCGTTGGGGTCACAGGAGAACCTGTCTCTTATACACATCT
>JAOAFW010000050.1 GCA_026416065.1 Fimbriimonadales bacterium | reverse complement strand
GCCTCGAAGCGCGGCTCGCCCAGCTCCGAACCCTCCCTAATGAACGAGAACGAATCTCCCATCGCCATCACAGGTATTATACCACAGGGGTTGACGGCTGGTCCCTGACGACTCCACAAGGAACGCGGACACCCCATCAGGCAAGGACGCCTGTGCGGGGAGAACCCACGCAACAGGAGGTTCATTATGGCGCGAAAGATCGAACGCATCGTCTGGCACACCGCCGCGCACGGGCGCGACGGACAGGCATTTGACACAACCGCCGCTCAGATAGACCAGTGGCATCGCGACCGAGGCTGGAGCGAAATCGGCTACAACGTGGTAATCCGATTCAACGGAACCATCGAGAAGGGGCGCGACCCGCGCAAAATCCCTGCCGGTGTGGCGGGGATTAACGAAACCACTTATCACATCTGTTTCTCCGGGCATGGCGACATCGCCCCGCTTACCCCGCAGCAACTGGAAAGCGGTATCCAGCACACCATTGAGATGCTACAAAAGTACAATCTGACCGAGCGATTCCTAAGCGAACCTGACGGGCTTATCGTGATGGGACATCGAGAGGTGAATGAACTGGTGCAACGGGGGTTAGCGCCCACACCCACCAGCAAGACCTGCCCCGGCAGGCTGGTAGATATGAATCAGGTACGTCAGCTCATTCGCCAGCGATTGTCGCCCAGCCTTGTCCCCCCTTATGAGTATGACCCGCAGGCGGCAAGCGAGCTGTTTGAAGGCTTAAGACAAGTCTACAACGCTGCTGCGAAGCTCAAACTTCCTGAGGAGGCGATGCGTTTTCTGAACCAGTTCCGTAAGCAGCCCGAAGTGGACGCCGTTATCGCCCGGTGGAAGCAACACCAATCGTCAAACCAAACGCCGTGATCTCATCGGCGGGGACACCGACGCTACGCGGGGCGCGGGCATAGCGTCGGCGTCCCCGCCGACGACTGCGCCACTTGAAATACCGAATGGTACAAGCGGGCGAGAGACCATAAAATCGTCGCCCCTGCCGCAATACGCACGCGCATTCGCAGGGTGCAGAGAACGCACCCTGCGCAGCCCTGTTCTTTGTGGGGCGTCATTTCCCCACAACGACTGGAATCGTACACAGGGAGAAGTTGCCCGTCTCAGCGCGGTAGGTGGCTTCAGCAAACAGGGCAAGGTTGTCTCCGTTGCGCGGAATGCGCGCCACCCACTGATTACCTTCCTTGCGGGTGCGTACAGGCTCCCAGCGTGCAGGGCGGAAGTCGGTGTCGTTTGCCCGACGGGCTACCCACACATCCACAAACTCAGGCTCCCTGTCAGTACGCAGTCGATAAATCACCTCATCGCCCACCACGCTGTGCGTCGCGCTCAGTGGGCTGGGGAACTCCATCTTGCCGATGCTCATCAGATAGAATGCGCATAGGCTGTTCACGACGCGGCTGAAGTCGCCGCCCAAGTTGTGTCCACCGTTCGGCACATAGAGCGTGTATTTGCGCTTGCTGGGTAAGTCGTCATAATAGAACCGCGCGGCGTCCACAGTCCAGTACGGATCGTTCGCGCCGTTGATAATCAGGATCGGTAAGGTATACCGAGCGCGATACGAGTAGGGGTCTACCCAGGTGACCAGTTGCCTACCGCGCTCGGTGAGCATCTTCTCCATCAGCCCGCGCGTGGAGTATTCCGAAATCTGTTCGCTGTAGCGTCCCCACTGCTCGAGCTGGTGCGGCATCTGGACGAAAAAGTTCAGGTTGTCAAACACCATCGGCGCAATTGCGCGGGCGCGGTTGTCCACTGCCGCCGCAAGCCACGTCGTCCACCCCCGCTTGGACGCGCCCGTAATCACGAAATCCTTGATGTTCAGATTCCATTCCTTGCGGGCAAACTCCTGTACGGCGTCCATCGCACGCACAGCGGATTTGACCATCGGGAACAACAGGGGCCAGGTCGGGTCGCCCGTCTCCCAGAACTGCACGTAGGTATGCGCGATCAGGTTGTCTTCCACGAGATCGGGGCGTATGAGGGGCTGGTTCGGTACATCGTGCAACACCACGCCGATTGCGCCCACCCGCTCAGCGGCACGCGCCACGATTTGCAGCTCGCTGCGCCCATCCCCGCTGCCTGTGATATACAAAATCGCTGTCTCTGTGTGCCTCAGATTATCTGGCTTCACAACACGCACACGATGCCGCCAGGTGAACTCGCGCCACTTCTGCGAGACCATGGTCAGCTCCACAAACTGGCTCTCGCCAATCTTCGATTCCAGTGACTTGCTCCACTCAAACGGCGAGGGCGCTTTCACATAACTCGCCAAATCCGCGGACGCTCCCGCGAGTAGCCCAATACTCAGCAACCATCCTGCGAAAAGCCTCATTATCTCCTCCATGCCAATTATATTCGACGGCGTTGTCTCTCGGGAGTAGTTAATACACTGGACCTACCTCCCATCGCCTGGAGTGTACCTATTCAAACGAAGACGGCCATTGCTGACTCAATCACTGGTGCTGGGGGCTAATCTGAGGAGAGACCGCTTCAGAACTCTTGGTTCGGACACGACTTCCCCCTGAGCCAATAG
>JAOAFW010000029.1 GCA_026416065.1 Fimbriimonadales bacterium | reverse complement strand
CATCTGAGCTTGCCCCGCCCAGAGGATACCTTATCGTACAATATCTGGGCTAAGCATCGTTTATTCAACCCCTCCCCGCGCTTCCGTTCAAGCGCGAGGAGAGGTGGGAGGTGAGTGGGAGGTGCAGAAAGGCTGATTACTCGCCCCCGCCCGCATCGACGCGATAGATGTCGAGCCGATCCGTGTCAATCGAGCTATGCACGATGAACAGGTACTGCGCCCGCGGGTTGGAGCCGAAGTTGAACAGCACCGTCAACAGGTCTGCGTCGTCCACCACGCCGTCGCTGTTGACATCCACCGCCGCGTTGCTCGAGCCGAATTCGAACAGCAGCGCCAGCAGGTCCGCGTCGTCCACAATGCCATCCAGGTTCACATCCCCCTTAGACGGGTCGGGACCAAAACCGCTGGTGAAGTTGAAGATGTCAAAGGCGTAAGCTGCGGGCGTGCTGCCGTTGGGCAGGGGTTCATTGCCCAGAATCTCGGCGTAGGGAGTCCATGTTGCGCCTGAGCCAGAGGCTACGAACACTTTGTTGATGCGATTGTTGGCGTCGCCGGTGCGTCGGTTATAAATCAGGTAGTCGCCACTGGATGTGCGCAGGTAATGGATATTAATCAGCACCTGGGACTGGGTGTCCGAGTCAAAGTTGAAGATCCGACACGCGCGACCATCCTGAACGGAGTTAGCGGCAGTGCGCTGTGCGTAGAAGATACTGTTGTCCACGCGCAGATAGGCGTCGCCTTCAGGCGAGAAAGTGATGTCGCGCATGCCGGTGGTTTGCTGTCCACCTAGACAATCGCGGGATGGTATGCTAAGAATGTTTGGCAACGCTGCCCCAGAGGCGAAGTCTCGCCGAAAGATAATGCCACGCGCGCGCGCCAGCACCGCCAGCGAGGGGTTGTTGCCCTGATAGCCCGGATCGGTCTCGATGCACTCCGCACGCGAGGAGTTGCTCAGGTCGCGGGGCAGCACCACGCCGGGAACGGTTCCAGAGCTGTTCCATGTACTAATCTGCGTACCCGTTGCGGCGTCAAACTTGCGGATTCCTGTTTGAGCGGGGTCATCGGCTGCGCCCAGCCCCGTGCCCAGATAAATGAAGCCGTCGCGGTACACGATATAGCTGCTGCGGCTCTGCCCCGCCTGCGTCAGCGTGATTAGCGGGGTGTAGGTCCAGCTGTTCACATCCAGCGAGAGCACATTCGAGATTTTCAGCACGCCGACGCTCTCGGCGGTCGAGTTCGCCGTCGACATCCCGGCGATATACAGGTTGCTGCCGTCAAACGCGACATCGGATGCCAGATTGCCCTGTTGACCGCCATTAGGGAAATAGGTGGATAAATCCACGCTCTTAATATGCGTAAAACTCACTTGCGCGCTTGCGCTCATCAGCGCGCCCAGCACGACAACGCCCAGTAAACCGTGGTATCGCTTCATCGCCATCTGCCTCCTTTCGCAGGGTGAACCTATTATACCACAGGTTTGTATGGTTAATGCAAGGCGTTGTGAATCGTCGCCGGGGACACCAACGCTACCGTAGCGTCCGCGTCTCGCGGACGAACTGTCGGCGGGGACGCCGACGCTACGGAAGGTGCAGCGTCCCCGCCGACGAGTCGTCCAGTTTTCTGCTACTACGCCGCCAGTTTTTGCAACGCCTCGCGCGCCACGCGATTGTCAGGGTCTATTTCCAGCACCTGCTGGTAATGCGC
>JAOAFW010000288.1 GCA_026416065.1 Fimbriimonadales bacterium | reverse complement strand
CAGCGCGGGGTGGATGTTCAGAATCCGCATCGGATAGGCTTGCACAACGGGATGGGGCAGTAGTCGCATGTAGCCCGCGAGGCAAATCAGGTCGGGCTGGGCGCGTTGCAACACCCACAGCAGCGTATCGCCGTACATCTCAGCGTCGGCGAACTCCCTCGGGTTCACAACGGCTGTGGAAACGCCCAGTGCGTGCGCTTTTTGGAGGGCAGGTGCGTCATCGCGAGAACCAATCACAGCAACAACCTCGCTATCGGGGATGCGTCCGTCACGGCACGCCTCAATAATCGCCTGCATATTGCTGCCGCGTGCAGAGCCCGAAACCAGGATCACGATGCGTTTCATAGACGAACCACCCAGAGCGCGATTGCCTGCGCCAGCGTTCGGGTGTGCGTGATACTCACCAGCAACTCGCCTTCCCCGACAGCCTGTGCGCTCGTGCCGTGTAAGTGTACCACAGGCTTGCCGTGAGAATCGGGCAGAATTTCAACCTCGTGCCAGCGCAGGGGGCGTCCGACCGCTTTGGCAATCGCCTCTTTGGCGCACCACCGTCCCGCAATGTGCTGGGCTGGATTCGCGCGATGGCACAGGCAGTAATCCCGCTCTGCAGGGGTCAGGATGCGTTCTAAAAAGCGCGGCTGTCGAGCGCAGACGCGCTCGATGCGTGCAATCTCCACGAGGTCAATCCCGACGCCGCGTATCATCCCTACTTCGGCTGCTGCGGCTGTACAGGCGGCGCAGTCCACACCGTCTGATCTTCAGGATCCACGAACATCGCGCGGGCATTGCCCTCACGGTCTAACAAGATCCAGGCACGCGCCTTGCCTTTAGAGTCGTAAAAGAACAGCGCAGGTTCGCCAAAAGGCATGCCCAGCTCGGCACGTACGTTGCCGTTGTCGTCCACCAGGCGAAAGCGCTTCGCGTCTACGCTTTCCGCGATGCGTGGGCGTCGCTGGGTTTCACGGGCTTCCATCAGCGCCACGCCGCTCAGGAACCCGAACAGCGCGACAATCGCAATCAAAATCAGGGTTCGATAAAGTTGCATGCTCAACCTCCCGCGGGGGCTTGCGCCCCTCTCTATTCGACGTACGCTTCGGCGCAGCGTCGCAATACGGCAGTAGCACGGACGGGGGTGTCCGTGCTACTGATAGACTACTGTACGCTTGCCGCCAGCACATTCGCCATAATCGAGACGCGCAGGGTGGACTGTTGCGGGTCGTCCGTCTCGATGGTCAGGTTCTTGCGCACGTTACCCGAGGGCCAGCCACCTTTGTAGCGCAAGATAAACCGGTGCTGCTTGCCGTCTTGCGTCGCTTCATGCTTGACCTCGATGTTCGGGTCGTCCACCTCGAACTTTTTGACCTGAAAGCCTTTATCGCCGCGGCTAATGGTCACCACGCGCTCGATAGGCAACGGTGTCGCCGAGTTGATCGCGCCGAAGAAAACCGTTGTGGGCGTGACGACGATGCCTTTTTCGTAGTTGAGCGCAATGTTGATCTGTGGTTGGGAGTTGGAGTTAGTGCGTGCGGTCGCCAGAATCGTGTTGCGTCCGGGGGGCGCATCCGGGCTGATCGTGATAGTGACCTTCGTGCGCTTGGCGTCGATCTTTTGCGCCTGCGCCGTGGCAAAGGGCACGTTCACACGCAGGTCGGAGATTTCCAGCGGTTCTTCTGTCATGGAGACAATCTCCACTTCCTGCACGGTGGGACCCTCGCTCTTCAGAGCAACAGGGATCTGCTCGCTGGGGCGTACCTCAATCGCCATGCGAATATTGGTGGTCAGGCGCAGGGTCAGGTTCGGCGTGTCAGGGTCGTTGCTGGTGACCTGAATGGTTTTCACCTGCGCGCCGCGGAAGCCCGCCGAGCGCAACTCCGCTTCGATCTTGCCTTCTTTGCCCGGCTCGATAACCCTGTCAAAGTAGGGCGTCACGCAACCACAGCTGGGGCGTGCCGTGATTTCTAACGGGGCGTCGCCTTCGTTCTTGATAATAAAGGTGTGCTTCACCACAGCGCCTTGTGTAATTTCGCCGAAGTCGTATTCCATCTGGTCAACCCGAATCTTGGGCTTGGGCATGTAGACCTGTGTACGGTTAGTGGTGTAGTTGATGAGCGTGGCACGCACCTGATTCAGCGTGCGCACGCGCTGCACCTCTTCTGCGGTCGGGGCGGTGGGCAGGTCTTCCGAGTTCCACACAGGTCCCATCAGGTCGGTATCTTTTTGACTCTCGCCCAGTCCCAGATACGCGCCTACAGCTTGTCCCACAAGATGGGCTACCGCTTTAGGCGATTGAGGCATCTCTGTATAGGGGACATAGGTAGCGATGCGTGCGCGTACTTGCCGTCGCTCGCCCTGACCGGGCGGTAAAAAGAGCTTCGCGCGCCCATGCATCAGACGGAACTGCCCTGCCGTAATCTCTGCAACATCCTCTTCAAAAACAATCTGTACATCCGCCGCACGTTCATCGTCCGTCCATTCCAAACGCGGGCTACCCCCCAGCGCATTGTTCCAGTTCTGCACAGCTTCAACCGAGGCTTGACGGAATGTCGCGCGCAGGTCAATCGGGATGGTTGCCCAGCTGCCATAGACCCGAATCGTGGACGGAATCGCGATAGGCTTGACTAACTTCTCCGCTTCCCCAAACTCGCCCTTTGAAAGCAAGTTGATTGCCTGTGTCAGCTGGTCGTGTTCTGTTTTCGCGACGTTTTCTGGCAAGGTAGGCGCTTTCGGAGCGCCCTGCGCCCACA
>JAOAFW010000282.1 GCA_026416065.1 Fimbriimonadales bacterium | reverse complement strand
CGTTAACCGATTAGCGTCTCTATTATAGCACATTTTGCGCCGTTTGTCAAGGGGGGATTCGCCAAACGGGTACAATATCCCCCGCAAACAGGGAGGTTCTATGCAGAAGATACGCGCAGCGATGGTGACCGATGTGGGCGGTATCGGCGATGAGTCGTTCAACGCCTCGGCGTGGCGCGGGTTGCAACGCGCTCAGAAGGAACTCGGCGCGGAAGTGCGCTATCTGGAGTCCCGCACCGCCGCCGACTATGTGCGCAATCTCACAACGCTCGCACGGCAGGGCTTCAATGTGGTGTTTGCGGTCGGCTTTCTGATGGAGGATGCACTGGCGCGGGTTGCGCCCCGCTTCCCCAAAGTCTATTTCGGCATCGTGGACGGCAAAGCGCCGAACCTGCCGAACTGCGTGTCGCTGATTTTCAACGAACAGGAAGGCTCGTTTCTGGTGGGCGCGCTCGCAGGCGCGATGACCAAGACCAATAAAGTCGGCTTCATCGGCGGGATGAATGTGCCCCTGATTAAGAAGTTCGAGTACGGCTATCGCGCGGGCGTGAAGACCACCAATCCCCGTGCGCAGGTGCTGGTGGGCTACACGGGCAACTGGGACGATGTGAACAAGGGGCGCGAACTCGCGCTTACGCAGTTCAATCAGGGGGCGGACATCATCTATCACGCGGCGGGACGCTGCGGCGTGGGCGTCATTCGCGCCGCCGAGCAGAAAGGCAAGGGCTTCTACGCGATTGGCGTGGACAGCGACCAGGATCACCTCGCGCCGGGGCGCGTGCTGACCAGCATGATGAAGCGTGTGGACAACGCCGTGTTCGACGCGTGCCAGCGCGTCGCCAAGGGGCAGTTCAAGAGCGGCACGATTGTGTACGGCGTGAAGGAGAAAGGCGTGGGGCTTAGCCCGATGCGCTTCACGCGCAAGGATGTGCCTGCCCGTGTGATGAACACTATCCAGCGGCTGGAGCAGATGATTGCGCAGGGGCAACTCAAGCCACCGCTCGATGAGGCGAGCTTCAACCGATTCCAGCCGCCGCGAGTGTAGCAATTAGCTTTTTGTCCCGCGCTGTTTTGCTTTGAGCAGGCGTCCGAACGTGTCTTGGGATGCGGATTCATCTTGCACGGGCGGGGACGCTCGTGCCGCGGGCTGTGGCTTAGGCGTCTCGCTCAAGCGTTGTCCGTCAGCGGGGACGCCAACGCTACGAGTGGGCTGGTCAGGTGAAGACGCCCGCGTCACTTGAGCACGTTGCTTGGCGGCGTGCAGACGCTGAGCCGCCTGTATGGTCGCTGCGCGTGGGGCGCGGCGTAGGCGCAGCCTGCCCACCAGCGCGGCGACCGCTTCGGGAATCGTAATCACCACGCGCCGCACGGTGATGTCCACCATCAGCAGGAGCAGGCTCAGCAGCAGGGCGAGCGTCCACAGGTCGCGTGTGAAGCGTTGCGGTGCGGGCGGTGGGTCGTAGGTACGGGTGGGTTCGGGGTTCACACGCCCCTGCGTCTGCGCAGCGACTCGCTCCAGCAGCGGGCGATTCTCGCGGTAGAACCGATACTCCAGCGGATAGGGCACAGCTAAGGCGGTAGTCAGCGTCGCCGTGCGCCCCGTGCCGAATTCGCCCTGTGTGCTAAGCGTGAACAGCCCCTGCTCGCGCAGCGGGAACTGCGCCACATATTTGCCTGCACCTTCCATATTCATGGTGATTTGCTGCTGCTCGCCCGACGGCGCGCCCACCACCAGCTGCGGGGTCAAGCCATTAATCGGGTCGCCCTGCGGGGTGAACGCCTGCAGCTCCACTATCGCCTGCCCGTTGCGCACGGTTGCGGTCAAACCCAGATTCGGTTGAGCGGAGGGGCGCATCGCGCTGCGGATCACCTGTGTCCAGAACACCGAGTAGCCCTGCCAGCCGACCCAGCGTTGCGCCCAGCGCGGCTGTGCGTCGGAGGTGAACGCAATCGCCGTGCCCAGCCCATACCGCCACACCGCCAACAGCGGATCGTCCTTGTGTGTGCGCATCAGCACCTGCGCCATCGGGCGGTCGGAAACCAGATTGTACGCCAGCAGCGCAGGCGTGCGCGACCAGTCCACCTCGCGCAAACGCTCGTCGGAGGCGTTCACTTTGGGAGTGAACGCGCCTTCCTCAATCGTGCTGCGGGTCATCGCGCTGACATCGGCAGTGAACAAGCGCGGGAGCGAAGCGGCGTCGCGCGTCTGGTAGAACTGTCCGCCTCCTGCCCGCGCGAGCTGCTTCAGGAAGGGGGTATCCTTGCCGTCGCCGAACGCCACAACACTGAGCGTCACGCCCATCCCCCGCAGTTGCTGCGCTCTCTGGAGACTCCCCTCCTGCTCATCGCAGTCGGTGGCGTCCGCCAGCATGATGATGTGGCGGGCACGGTCAGGTGGTTCAGAGAGCATCCCACGCATTGCCATCTCCAGACTGCCCCGCACGAAAATCCCGCCTCCTGTACCATACACTTTCTGCAGCACAGCGATAATCGGCTCGCGCTCACTGGCAGGGAAAATTGCGCTCGGCGGCTGACCCGCGCGTTGTCCATGACAGCCCTGAAAGTTGCGCCCCTCGCAGCTGAACGGGTCAAAGCCCGAGCGGGCGTAATCGGGCAGCAGCCAGTCGGAGCCGTGACTGCTGATAATCACGCCGAAACGGTCAATCGGGCGCAGCATCTGCAGCGTCTTGATGGATGCCTCCGCCGCCAGGTGAGCCACCTTATGCGGACCAATATGCTCGTTCATGCTGCCCGAAGAGTCCACAATCAGAATGACGGTCGCCGCGTGCTGGATCTGGCGATGCTTGATGTCTAAGTCTACGGGCAACACTTCCGCAATCGGCGTGCCGTAATAGCCACCCATCTGATAGGACTGCTCGCCACCCACCATCACGAATCCGACGCCGGCGTCGCGCACGGCGGTTTTGACCGCCTCCATCTGCTGGGGGCTGAGCGCAGTGGCAGGAAAGTCGTTGAACACGATCGCGTCGTAGTCGAGCAGTTTTTCGGGCGTTGCAGGGAATCCACCCTCGCGCACGCGCGTCACGGAGATGTTGTTGGCTTGCAGGGCACGGGCGATTGCCTCACTTGTGCCGGCTCTGCCTTCGGCAATCAGCACGTGCGGCTTGCCCTGCACGCGGGTCAGCGCGAGACCGATATTGTTGCGTGGGTCGCTGTCGGGCTGCGCCTCCAGTGTCGCGCGAATGCGTTGCACACCCGCTTTGTCGGCGCGGAGCGTCGTCGTAATCAGATTCACGCCCGGTGAAAGCTTTACGGGCAGGGTTTTGAGGGGTGTGCCTTCACGGTCAAGTGTGATTTTGCCTTCCGCGTGCCGTTGCGACTGCACGACAATTCGCACGTTGTATGGCTCACCGACTTTGGCGACGCTGGGGGCTTCGATGGCTTCAATCAGCGCGTCGTTGCCCGCCTTGCCTGTGGGCAGGGGCACGACATCGATGGGGATGCCCTCCACGCTGGCGACCTGTGCGGTGGCGTAGGCGTCGCCGTGCGTCTCGTTGCCGTCGGTCAGCAACACGATGCGCCGTGCGTAGCCGTCGGGGAACATCGCCGTCGCCAGACGTAGCGCGCCCGCGATGTCCGTGCCATCAGCGTTTGGCTTGGCGTACATCGAGCCGAGTTGCTTGCGCGGGGCGGGCAGCCACTCCACCATCGGCTCCGCGCCGAACACGACCAGTCCGGTCAGTGCGTCGTCCGGGGCGTTGCGCAAAGCCTGCTGCAGGTAGTCGCGCGCTACCTGACGCCCCGAGTCTGACACGCTCGCCGACTGATCCAGCACGAAGATTGTGCAAACGCTGCGCAGCGTACTCACGCCCTGCCATCCCGCCAGCGCGAGTACCACCAACAGAATCAGCGTCATACGCAGCGCAAGGATGACGCGCCGCCGCGCCCGACTCACGCCCAGCAGACGCCGTCCCGTCCACCAGACCCAGCCCCACAAAACAGGTAGCAATAGCAGATACAACGGCTCCGTGAATCGCATCGCGACAAAAGGTAGATTCTCAGAGCGATGGGGGAACTCCTGCTATTTTTGTATCATTTCGAGGAAATAGCGATGTACGCGCTCGTCGTCGGTCAGTTCGGGGTGGAACGCCGTCGCGAGCAGGTTGCCCTGTTTCACGGCGACGATTTTGCCGTCGAACTCACTCAGCACCTCTACGCCTTTCCCCACTTTAGCGACTATCGGCGCGCGGATAAACACGCCTCGTACAGGTCGCTCAGGCGTCGGCTTGAATGGGATGTCGGCTTCGAAGCTCTCAATCTGTCTGCCGAAGGCGTTGCGCACGACGGCGATGTCCATCAGTCCCAGTCGCGGCTGCTGGCTGCCTTCGATATCCTTCGCCAGCAAAATCATGCCGGCGCAGGTTCCGTAAATCGGCATGCCCTGCTCGGCGCGAGCGCGGATGGCTTTGTCCAGCTCATACCGCGCCATCAGTTTGCCAATCGTGGTGCTTTCGCCGCCTGGGATAATCAGCGCGTCGACGCCTTCTAAGTCGCTGAGCTTGCGCACTTCGCGCGCCTCGACGCCAATTCGCGCGAGCATCGCCATGTGTTCCGCAAAATCGCCCTGTAGCGCAAGGACACCGACAGTCATCTACCACCCGCGCACTGCCATCAGTTCCTCTTCGGCGAGTTTGCGCACATCGAGGCTGGGCATCGCCTCGCCGAGACCTTTGGAGACCTCTGCCAGCATCTCCGGCTCGCGATAGTAGGTCACGGCGTCCACAATCGCGCGGGCGCGCCGCACGGGGTCGGATGACTTGAAGATACCAGAGCCGACGAACACCGCTTCCGCGCCGAGCCACATCATCAGCGCGGCGTCCGCAGGCGTCGCAATACCCCCCGCCGAGAAGTTCGGCACGGGCAGCCTGCCGGTCTGGTGGATTTCCACAACCAAATCGTACGGAGCCTGCAGCTGCTTGGCAATCGCCATCAGTTCGTCTTCGGGCGCGCTGTGAATACGGCGGATATCCTTCATAATCGCCCGCATGTGGCGCACGGCTTCCACGATGTTGCCTGTGCCTGCCTCGCCTTTGGTGCGGATCATTGCCGCGCCCTCGCCGATGCGTCGGAGCGCCTCGCCCAAATCGCGCGCCCCGCACACGAACGGCGTCTTGAAAGCGTGCTTATTCACATGATGCTCCTCATCGGCGGGGGTCAGCACCTCGCTCTCGTCGATGAAGTCCACTCCTAACGCCTCTAAAATCATCGCCTCCGCGAAGTGCCCGATACGGCATTTCGCCATCACAGGGATCGTGACGGCGTTCATAATCTCCTCGATAATCAGCGGGTCGGACATGCGGGCGACGCCGCCTTCGCGCCGAATGTCGGCGGGCACGCGCTCCAGCGCCATCACGGCGACTGCGCCTGCCTCTTCGGCGATTTGCGCCTGCTCGGCGTTCACCACATCCATAATCACGCCCCCGCGCAACATCTCGGCTAAACCGACTTTCGTGCGCCAGGTGGCTTTCTGAACAGCATAACGACTCTCCTGTTCGTGGCTCGAAACATTCGGTGTCATAGCAGGGGGATTATACCTGAGCAGAGGTGGCTTCTGAAAGCATAAAATCGCCGTTCGCGGCGTTAATAGAGTCAACACCCGCGCGCGGGGTGAGTGATGCGGCAGTAAAACTCCCCACCGGAAGGAGGTGATGATGGTGCGACGGTGGTGGATTCTGTTATCGGCGGTGGCGGCGTTGCCCTGGCTGCCCGACATCTGTAAGGCGGGGCGTGCCGTGCTGTGGCCAGTTCTCTGGTTCAGCGGCATCGACCCCCTCCTGTTCGGATTGATTGCGGGCGCGCTGGAGCTGCTCATCGCCGCTCTCGAACGCAGATGCAACCGACGCGAACAGCAGTAAGTAGTATCTCTCTCCTGCGGGTTTCCCCTCGCGCAGCGGGGGAA
>JAOAFW010000201.1 GCA_026416065.1 Fimbriimonadales bacterium | reverse complement strand
ATACGGGAACGCTATCGCCCGTTGCTGGGGGGTGTGGGCGTGCCTGAAGAGTTCGGCGTCGTACTGTCGATGATGGTGGGCGAGTTGGAAGGCTCGCACACGGAGGTCTCGCCCCGTTCCAGCGCGACAGTGCGCAGCCCCAGCACGCCCCATCTGGGCTTCACGATTGACTACAGCCATCGTGGGCGTGGGCTGAAAGTCGCTGAAGTGCCCGATGGCTCGCCCGCTTCGTTCCCAGAAACGCGCATCCATCCCGGCGAGTATGTGCTGAAAATCGACGGTGAACCCGTACAGGCAGACCAGAAACTCTGGCAACTCATCAACGACAAGGGCGACCGCACCTTCGAGTTTCTGGTGAACCGCGTCCCCAGCGAAGAGGGCGCGCGCGTGGTGAAATACAAGCCGCTCAGCGGGGGCGAATGGAGCGAGTTGCACTATGACAATCGCGTCAAACGCCTGCGCAAGCTCGTAGAGGAGCGCACGAACGAGCAGGTGGGCTACGTGCATATCCGCGCGATGGGCGGCGGCGACCGCGAGCGGTTCGAGCGCGAGTTCTACGAGTACGCGCAGGGCAAAAAAGCGATGATTATCGATGTGCGCTTCAACGGCGGCGGAAATGTCGCCGACACGCTCGTCGACTGGCTGGAGCGCAAGCCCTACGCCTACTATGTGCCGCGCGACGGGCTGCCGAATGTGGGACCACCGAACGCGCTCGACATGCCGATGGTGGTGCTGCTCAACGAGCGGAGCATGTCCAACGGCGAGATGTTCCCCTATGCGATGCGGGCGCGCAAACTCGCCACGCTCATCGGCTGGGAGACGCCCGGCTATGTCATCTGGACATGGGGACTAAGCCTCGTGGACGGCACAGGCGCACGCATGCCCCAGCAGGGCGCGTACCGCATCGACGGCTCCAACATGGAGAACAACGGCGAGAAACCCGACATCGCTGTGTGGCTCTCGCCCGAAGACTGGCTCAGCGACCGTGACCCACAACTGGATAAGGCACTGGAAGTGCTGGGCAGGGCGATACGGGCGGAGAATCGAGTCTCCAATTAAGACGATGCCTATAGCGTCAGCGACACGACGCGCTCAACCGCCTTGTTGGGATGAACCCCAAGACGGGTAATCCCGACAATGGGCACTACAGCGATGTCTATCGCGCCGATGGGTTGCGGGTGAAGAAGGTGTGGCACATGCCCGTAGAGGTGTCGCCTGCTGAAGCGGTGGACAGCGGTCAGAGCAAGCTGCGCACAGAACTGGAGGAGGCGAAGCCAGTCTATACTGGCATTAGGTAGACTATCTGTATAATGGCCAGATGCCGGTGTGCGAACAGGAGTAGCGGAAGGATATGGTTTGCGAGTAGTTGCTGGGTCGTCTGATTACCTTGATCTTGGGGATTTGCGGTCAGATAACTGGTGTATGCGCTCACCTATGGACAATATCTCTGCAGCGATTGCTTAAGGCGTGTTTCTCTGGGGGTGAAGTAGTAGAGCGTCCTCTTGATCGACGCCGGGCATATGCGCAAAGGGCGGCAATTCCCTTTTCGGGGACAGGATTTTTTTCTCCCCGCGCGAACTCCCTTTCCGCAGGAGGCACTAACCGTTATGGACATCCTTCAGGGCATTGAGGGCGCGGGACCACTGGCGAAGCTGGTCTACCGCCGCACCGGGCGATCGAGACGCATCTCCAGCTGGGATAAAACCGGCGGCAATCGCGATTTTCTGACCATACCGCAGGGCGAGACGGCGACCCTCGCTGAGATTCAAGGCGCAGGTTGCATCCGCCACATCTGGATTACCGTCGGCTGCCGCGACCGCTTATACCTGCGCAGAACCGTTCTCAAAATGTACTGGGACGGCGAGACCGAGCCGAGCGTGCTGGCGCCCCTGGGCGATTTCTTCGGACTGGGGCACGGCATTGCTCGCTCGTACATGTCGCTGCCGTTTACTACCGTGAATCACGAGGCGAACGAAGGCAACTACGGCGGCGGAATTGCGCTCAACTGCTACTTTGCGATGCCGTTCTCGCAGGGCGCACGCATCGAGGTCGTCAACGAGTGCGACACCGAAATCGGCTCGTTTTACTATTACATCGACTACGAGGCGTATGACACCCCCCTGACCGACCACATCCTGCGATTCCACGCCCACTATCGGCAGGAATATCACACGAAAGGGACACAGGACAATCTGTTCGAGCAAAAGCGCAACTACTGGGAACTGCTGGATACCCCCAATCTCAGCGACGCGGAGAACTATCTGATACTGGACGCGGAGGGCGCAGGGCACTATGTGGGTTGTGTACTATCGGTGGACAATATCGACCCGCTTCCCGTCATCCGCAGACTCGGCAGTCAAGAGCAGGTTATTAAGGAATACACCTGGTGGGGCGAGGGTGACGATATGATTTTTATTGATGGCGAGCCGTGGCCACCATCGCTGCACGGTACTGGGTCGGAAGACTACCTCTGCCACGCATGGGGCATGCATCCGAAGGCGTACCTGTATGCAGGCGCGTCCATCCCCGAACACGACCCGAGACACCCCGACCGGCATCAGTGCACCTCCTACCGGTTCCATATCGAAGACCCGATTCTGTTCACAAAGTCGATTCGGGTGAGCATCGAGCACGGGCATGCGAATTTACAGGAGAACGATTATTCGAGCGTGGCGTACTGGTATCAGACGGAGCCGCACAAGCCGTTTGAGCCGTTGC
>JAOAFW010000185.1 GCA_026416065.1 Fimbriimonadales bacterium | reverse complement strand
CCACTGGTGGAGAGTCAGGTGCCGAGCGCGTGGCAGAACATCCTCACGGCGTGGTCGCTGCTGTGGGCAATCGCCTGCTACGAGCATTACCTGTTCACCGGCGATGAGGCGTTCGTGCGCGAAATCTTCCCCTATATCGCGCAGCAGAACCAGAACCTGCACGAGCGGTACCTCAACTCTGACGGCTTGCTGGAAATCAGCGCGTGGAATATGCTGGACTGGGCGCCGATGGACACGCCGGGCGAAGGCGTGGTGAGCCATCAGAACATGTGGCTGGTGCGCGTGTGGGACGACACGGCGAAACTGGCTGACCTGCTGGGCGAGGCGACGCTGGCGCAAACCTGGCGGCAGTGGGCGACCGACCTGCGCGCGGCGATTAACAGGCATCTCTGGAACGAGCCGAAACGCGCCTACACGGACTGCCTCAAGCGCGATGGCTCGCAAAGCCCCGTGTTCAGCATCCAGACGCAGGTGGTCGCGCTCCTGTGCGATGTGCCCACGCCTGAGCGACGGACGATTCTGGAGGGCTACCTCGGCAATCCGCCCGACGGCTTCGTGCGCATCGGCAGTCCGTTTATGACCGCCTTCCTGCTGGAGGCGCTGTATAACCTCAACCGCCGCCAGGAGATACTGGGACGCACTCGCGAGGACTGGGGCTTCATGCTGGCGATGGGCGCGGTAACCTGCTGGGAGCAGTTCAAAGGCGAGCGTGTGCCCACGCCGTTGCAGGCGCACCGCACCGAGTTCTTCACACGCAGCCACTGCCATGCGTGGAGTGCGGCGCCCGCCTACTTCCTGCCAGTGGCGATACTGGGCGCGAAGCCGCTGCAGGCGGGCTGGAAGCGGTTCGAGCTTAGCCCGTTCCTGGGCGATTTGCAGTGGGCGTATGGGCGTTTGCCGCTGCCTGACGGCGCGCTGCAGTTCGCCTTCGAGCAGGCGGAGGGCACGATACGCGGGCTAATTACCGTCCCCGACGGCTATACGGCGATTATCGCGGGCAAAGAGTATGGCACAGGGCGACACGAGTTAAATCTCTGAGACGGTCTCAGGGGCAGGAATACCGTGCGATTGAGCGAAAGAAATCGTGTCTACACGCTCTGGGGGTATGTATGGAAAACGGCAAGCAAGCAGCGGAGTGGTTTCGTGAAACCTACAACGCGCTGAAAACGCAGGTGGCGCGAGTGGTAGTCGGACAAGAGGAAGTGGTAGAGAACACGCTGGTCGCCGTCTGTGCTGGCGGGCATGCGCTGTTGGAGGGCGTGCCGGGACTGGGTAAGACGCTACTGGTGCGCACAATCGCACAGGCGTTGCATCTGGAGTTCGCGCGTATCCAGTTCACGCCCGACCTGATGCCCGCCGACATCACAGGCACCAACATTCTCGTTGAGAGCGAGGCAGGCGCACGCACCTTCGCGTTCCGCCCAGGCCCCGTGTTCACCAACATCTTGCTGGCAGACGAGATTAACCGCGCCACGCCGAAGACGCAGTCCGCGCTGCTGGAAGCCATGCAGGAGCAGGCGGTCACGGTCGCAGGCAAACGCTACGCCCTCGAGCCGCCCTTCTGGGTTCTCGCGTGGCAGAACCCCATCGAACAGGCGGGCACCTATCCCCTCCCCGAAGCGCAGCTGGACCGCTTCTTCTTCAAGATTCTGGTAGGCTACCCCACGCTGGACGAACTGCGCGAAATTGTTGACCGCACGACGGGCGCAGACACGCCTCAGCCTGAGGTGGTGGCGGATAAAGAGACGCTGCTGCGCATGCAACGCCTTGTACGGGAGGTTCCCATCGCCCGCCCGGTGCAGGAGTTCGCGCTCAAGCTGATCGTGGCAACACATCCCGGCTCGGAGTACGCGCCGCCGGAGGTCAACAAGTATGTGCGCTACGGCTCCAGCCCGCGCGGCGCGCAGACGCTGATTTTAGCCAGCAAAGTGTTCGGGCTGCTGGATGGACGCTACAACGTGGCGCGCGAGGACGTGCAACGCGCACTCAAGCCCGCTCTGCGCCACCGCCTCTTACTGAACTTCGAGGCAGAAGCCGACGGCGTCAATTCAGACCAGATTCTGGAGACCATCTGGAACTATGTGAGCCGTACCGAGGGCGAGCCGATAAAGGTCTGAACGCCTTGAGCCACTGGATGGCTTCACGCGCTCGCTGCGGGGTGATAGGGGTCTCCATCAGGAAAGTGTAGGGTAGCTGCTCCTCCAGCGCATAGTCACGGGCGTGGACGAGCGCGTTGACCAGCGCGTCGTCACCTACCTCGTCCAGAATGGCGCGATACTCCACTCCACACGCCTCCGCTATCGCCCACAGAGCGTTTGCATCGTTCTCTTGAAGATACGCTGCCATCAGCGCGCAGAGCGTCACCGCTGCGCCGTGCAGATAGGTACGCCCCGTCTGGTATTCCAGCGTATATAGAATGTGATGTTCAGAGCCTTCCTCAGGACGGCTGCTACCCGCCAGATAGCAGAGGTGTACCTCCTCGCAAAACAGCTCGGTCAGCAGGCGAATCCCCGCTTCATTCACTGCGTAGACATCTCGGATATTCAGCGTAAGACGTTCAACAAGCGACGCGCTTCGGCGCGCAATCTCAGCATCGTAGGCTTCGCCCTTGCGTTCGTATGCGAGTTTCCAGTCGTAAAGAGCGGTGTGGATGGACAAGATATCGCCTACGCCGCCGCGATTGAGGTGCGCTGGAGCAGTCTGGATTAGCTCCCCATCGACATAAATCGCTTCTGGGTATACGTGCCCAATATAGTGAATTCGTCCTGCACGACGCACTGCGACGGAATCGGTAAACGGTGCGTCGACGGTCAGCGCGCTGGGAACCAGAATCAGAGGCAGCTCTTTGCGCCATGCAAGGTACTTCGCAGTGTCAATCGCTGTGCCGCCGCCCAGTCCAATCACACGCTTGATTCCCTGCCAGGCATCGGAGGCGGTCTCCATCGTGTATAGCGCGGTCTCATCAAGGCTGTCCGCACGGATGAGGCTACGTGGATTGGCAGTAAGCCGACTGCGCGCCACAAACCACGCCTGCGGGTCAACTACCATCAAAGCCTCATCCAACAACGGATTTAGCGAGGCAATTGACTCAAAACGCACCCACTCCAACGGGTTTACTGGCATGCCCATACTATACCCCTGCCGCTCACTGAACTGTGGGAACCCTGTCCGCCCCTATCTGGTATAATATGCTCGGAGGGTATCCAGTATGCTCAATATGTTGAAAACAGGTCTGTTGCTCACAGGGCTTACGCTGATACTTATCTGGATTGGCAACCTTCTGGGTGGACAGACAGGGATTATCGTCGCGCTGGTGTTCGCGGCGATTATGAACTTGGGTTCGTACTGGTTCAGCGATAAACTTGTGGTCGCGATGTCGGGTGCGCAACCGCTGTCGGAGCGTGACGCCCCGGAGCTGTATCAGATGACCCGCGAGATGTGCCACCGCGCGAACATGCCGATGCCTCGTCTGTACCTGATTCCGGATATGCAGCCGAACGCTTTCGCGACGGGACGCAACCCCCAAAACGGCGTGGTTGCTGTGACGCAGGGGCTGCTACAGATGATGAGCTATGAGGAGGTCAAGGGCGTCGTCGCCCACGAGCTGGCGCACATCAAAAACCGCGACACGCTGATTATGGCGGTCGCTGCCACGATTGCGGGCGCAGTCTCGGCACTGGCGAACATGTTTTACTACACTACCTTGTTATTTGGCAGCCGCGATGAAGACGCCCCCAATCCGCTCGCTGCGCTGGCACTGGTAATTGTTGCGCCGATTGCCGCAATGATTGTGCAGCTCGCTATCTCGCGTGCACGCGAGTACGAGGCGGATAAAACGGGCGCGGAAATCGCCGGCACACCTGTAGGGCTGGCAAACGCGCTCCGCAAGCTGGAAGCGGCGGCACAGCGCGTTCCCAACGCCCACGCCCAGCCTGCTACAGCACATATGTACATCGTGAACCCACTGCGTGGCGGCGGCGTCATGGCGCTGTTCAGCACGCACCCACCGGTACAGGAGCGCGTCCGTCGACTGGAAGCGATGGCATCGGGGGTACGCATCGCATGAACACCCTGCGTGACCAGGTGTGGGAAATTCTGCACGATGTGTACGACCCCGAGATTCCGCTGAACATCGCCGACTTAGGGCTGGTGTACGACCTGCAGGTCTCCGAAGCGGGCGAGGTGTCGATCTTAATGACGCTCACCTCGCCCGGCTGCCCGGTCGGGGACATGCTCGCCGACGAAATCCGGGACAGGGCGATGAGTATCCCCGGCGTCAAAGATGTCCACGTGGAGTTCACTTTTGACCCCTTGTGGACGCCCGAGCGCATTTCGGAAGAGGGCAGGCAAATGCTGCAGGCGTTCGGATTCCCAGTGTGAGGGTACGGGATACGAAGTTCACCTCCACAGCGCGATACCTTAGGAGGTAGACAGTGCAGTCTTTCGGGGAACCTGTACGTGTAGAGCGGCATGGACGGAAAATCTGTATGTCAACCCGCTTCCGTGTGCCTGCGGGTATGGAGACGGTGCGACAACGGCTTGCCGACTACTTCGCTCGTATCGACTTCACGCCTGCCCCTGGTGTAAAAGGGGTTGTAATGCAACGGGGGGCTCTACTCCGCTCTGCATTACGCTGGGAGCCGCGTACACTCCCTGTCCGTGTGGATGCTCAACTTCACCCGATGGACGAGCAGACGGAGGTCGTCTTGACTCTGGAGTTGAACCGCACAGGGCATGTGATTGTGGGTGCGGAGCTGGAAGTGCTCCAGAGGGAGCTACTCGAGGCGGTGCGTTTCGTTGTAGAAGGTGAGGCGAACTTCGCACGACTGGAACAACTCAATCAGCGAGTGCGTGAACGAGCGAACCTCGCAATCTGGTTGGGTATCGCCGTTGCCATCCCGATTTTTGTAGCGCTTTTTGTGTTTGTGCGTCCCTTGCTCGTTGAGTGGGGTGTCACTCGCGCAACACGCATCGTGATTATGAGCGGGCTGAGTGGCATGGTGTTCGGTGCAACAGCATGGCTCTTTGTAAAGTTCATGATGCGGAGTGCAGGGGAGTAAGGATTTCTTTGCAGGAATTTGTGAATTAGGAGAGTAATTCAACTCACATGCGCAGCTTTCTCGCGCCTTCGTTGAGTTATCTTGGTTTACCCCTCGCGCTGGGCGCGCTGGTGTGGAGTGCACCTGCGCCTCCGCTCCAGCCGCAACGCAAAGTGGACTTTGCGCGTGAAGTCCTACCGATTTTCAAAGCCTCGTGCTTCCCCTGCCATGGGCCCGAACGCCGACAGGGGGGCTTACGCCTGAGCAATCGCGAAGAGGCGTTCAAAGGCGGCATCAGTGGGCGGGTGATTGTCCCCGGCGACGCCGAGAACAGCCTGCTGGTCAAACGCATTAGCTCCGACGAAGAGGGTCCCCGCATGCCCAAAGGCATGACCGCCCTCTCGCCTGAACAGATTGCGCTGATTAAACGCTGGATCAACGAAGGCGCGGAGTGGCCCGAAGGCGCGGAGAACGCCGTCCACTGGGCATTTGTGCCCCCAAAACGCCCGTCCACACCCGCAGTGAAAAACAAGGCGTGGGTGCGCAACCCGATAGATGCCTTTATTCTGCATCGGCTGGAGCAGGAGGGGCTGTCCCCCTCGCCTGAAGCCCCGAAAGAGACGCTTATCCGACGCCTCTATTTGGATTTGATTGGACTGCCCCCGTCGCCTGAGGAAGTGGACGCTTTCCTCAAAGACAGACGCCCCGACGCCTACGAACGGCTGGTAGACCGCCTGCTGAACTCCCCGCACTACGGCGAGCGTCAAGCGGTGGTATGGCTCGATCTCGCTCGCTACGCCGATACCGACGGGTTCGAGAAAGACCTGCGCCGCACGATGTGGCGCTACCGCGACTGGGTCATCGACGCTTTCAACCGCGACATGCCGTTCGACCAGTTCACCATTGAGCAGATAGCAGGCGACCTGCTGCCGAACCCGACGCTCGCGCAGCGCATCGCCACAGGCTTCCACCGCAATACGATGCAGAATCTGGAGGGCGGTGTCGATCAGGCGGAGGCGCACGAGAACAAACTTTACGACCGTGTGGACACAACCGCCACTGTGTGGCTGGGCGTTACGATGAACTGCGCCCGCTGCCACGACCACAAGTATGACCCGTTCACCCAGAAAGAGTACTATCAGTTGCTGGCGTTTTTCAACAACTCGAAGATTTACCCCATCGGCGACGCCCGCGTCAGCGAGGAGAAGTGGCTGGAAGCGCAAATCCCCGCGCCCACGCCCGAACAGGAACGTCAGCTCGCCGCGCTGGAGAGCCAGATTAAGCAGCTGGAGTCGCGCGGCGTCCCTGAACCGCCGACGCTGACGCCCTTTAGCGCCAGTGCGGAGAAGGGCACCGAGCTTCAGTCGCTGGATGACGGCTCGGTGCTGGCGAAGGGCGCAACGCCCGATACAGAGGTCTATCGCGTGCGCGTGTACCTGCCGCAGGGCGAAACACAGGCAATCCTTATCGACGCGCTGCCCCACGAGGCGCTGCCGTACAAAGGACCGGGGCGCGCCGGCAACGGCAACTTCGTGCTGACAGGCGTGCGCCTGAACATCAACGGGAACCCTGTCGCGTTCAAGGAGGCGCGTGCGACCGCGGTGCAGAACGGGTTTGACCCGGGTGGCGTGCTAAAGCCAGACGACACCGAGAGCGGGTGGGCGCTGGATGGGCATCTCGGCAAGGCGCAAACGCTCGAACTCTGGCTGGAGCGATCTCTGCGCCTGCGCCAACCCACCGAAGCCGAACTCGTGCTGGAGTGTCGCTATGCGAAGCACAAACAGCATGTGCTGGGGCGGTTCCGTGTGCGCACGCTGAACGGCGCAACGGCGCGCCTGTGGACGCTCCGCCGCGACCTGCAGACGCTCAAAAGCCAGATTCCCACCGCGCTGGTGATGGAAGACAACCCGACCGACAAACCGCTGACTGCTGTCGTACGCCCGCGTGGCGAGTTCACACGGCAGGGCGACATTGTGGAAACGGGTGCGCCCGCCGTGCTGCACCCGTTCCCCAGCGACGCCCCACGCAACCGGCTGGGGCTGGCACGCTGGCTTGTGGCACGTGAAAACCCACTTACCGCGCGAGTGCAAGTCAACCGCATGTGGGCGACGATTTTCGGACGCGGCATCGTGGAAACCCTCGAAAACTTCGGCACGCAGGGGGCGTACCCGACCCACCCCGAACTGCTCGACTGGCTCGCGGTGGAGTTTATGGAGCACAGCTGGAGCATGAAACACATCTATCGGCTGATAGTGACCAGCTCCACCTATCGGCAGAGTTCGCGCGTAGCGCCTGAGTTGCTGGAGCGCGACCCGAAAAATGAACTCTACGCCCGCGCACCGCGCTACCGCCTGCCAGCTGAGCTGGTGCGCGATAACGCACTGGCGATTAGCGGGCTGCTCAGCCGCAAAATCGGCGGACCCAGCATGTTCCCACCTCAGCCCGAAGGCGTGTGGGACATCCCCTACAACGCCGACCGCTGGATCACCGATACGGGCGAGAACCGCTATCGGCGTGGGCTGTACACTTTCTGGCGACGCACTGCCCCCTACCCCTCGATGGTCGCCTTCGACGCCCACTCGCGCGAGGTATGCGTGGCGATGCGCCCGCGTACGAACACGCCGTTGCAGTCGCTGGTGCTGCTGAATGACCCCGCTTATATGGAAGCGGCGGCTGCACTTGCGCAGCGCATGGCGCAAAAAGGCAGAGACGACCTGAGGGCGAGCCTGCGCTATGGCTTCCGTTGCTGCACCGCGCGCGAGCCGACGCCCACTGAGCTGCAACAGCTGGAACGGCTCTACCAGCAGATGCGTGAGCGCTACGCCCGCCAGCCCGACGCCGCGCAACGCCTCACTGGCGAGCCGAACCCACACCGCGCTGCACTCACGCTGGTCGCCAACGCGCTGCTCAACTTAGACGAAACCATCACACGCGAGTAGGTCGCCAAGCGGGTTTAATCGAGCTATGCGAGCGATGGTGTTGGAGCGCGTGGGCGACCTCCTACGGATGCAGGATCTGCCCATCCCAGAACCGGGGGAGAGCCAAGTGCTGATTCGGGTGCGCGCATGTGGCGTGTGCCGAACCGACCTCCATGTGTTCGACGGGGACTTACCCCGCCCGAAGCTCCCGCTGATTTTGGGGCACGAAGTGGTGGGCGAAATCGTGCAGTTAGGTTCGTGGGTTGAGGGCTTGCAAGTGGGGCAGCGTGTGGGCGTTCCATGGCTGGGACACACCTGCAGTCAGTGCCGATTCTGTGAGGCGGGACGGGAGAACCTCTGCGAGTTTGCGCAATTTACCGGCTACACGCTGGACGGGGGCTATGCCGAATACACCGTCGCAGACGCGCGTTATGTGTTCCCACTTCCAGACAACTACGACGATGTCGCTGTGGCACCTCTGCTGTGCGCCGGGCTGATTGGCTACCGTTCGTATCGTATCGCCCGACACGAAATGCGGGGGAGCCGGCTGGGCATTTACGGCTTTGGTGCAGCGGCGCATATCCTCATCCAGATTGCGCGACGCGACGGGATGCGCGTCTTCGCTTTCACCCGTCCGGGAGACTACGCGACTCAGGACTATGCACGGAGCTTGGGCGCATGGTGGGCGGGTGGCTCTGACCAGCTGCCCCCCGAACCGTTAGATGGGGCAATCCTGTTCGCGCCCATCGGATCGCTTGTGCCTGCTGCGCTCCACGCTGTGGATAAAGGCGGCGTGGTCGTGTGTGGCGGAATCCATATGAGCGACATCCCGAGTTTTCCGTACTCCATTCTTTGGGGTGAGCGGGTCGTGCGCTCGGTCGCCAACCTTACCCGCGCCGACGGCGAGGAGTTCTTCGAGAAGGCGCGGCAGTTCCAAATCGAGACGCACACCACTCCGTTCCCACTCGAACAGGCAAACGAAGCGCTACGAGCGCTAAAAGAAGGCAAACTGCACGGGGCAGCAGTACTACAAATGCAATAATAGGGTAAACTTTCCACAGCGCCTGCCTGCGTATCCAGCATGTGCAGGAGCAGAGACGGAGGGGACTGATGGAACTAATTGCGGGACTCATCTGTGTGGGCGTGGGAGCGCTGGGATTGGCGTTTCTGTACGCCATTCTCTACAACTCGCTCATCGGTAAAAAGAATCAGGTCGAGTATGCCTACAGTGGCATCGATGTGCAGCTCAAGAAACGCCATGATTTGATACCGAACCTTGTGGCGACGGTGAAACAGTACATGGAACACGAGCGCGGGCTGCTGGAGCGTATCACCGAGCTGCGCAGCCGCGCCTTGAATCCCAACTTGCCCGAAGGCGAACGCTTGCAGGTTGAGACCGCCCTGTCGAGCGCGCTGCGAAACCTCATGATTGCCGTTGAAAACTATCCCCAGCTTCGGGCGAACGAGAACTTCATGCACTTACAAGCCTCGCTCAACGAGATCGAAGAGCAGATTGCCGCCGCTCGACGCACCTATAACGCCGCCGTAACCGACCTCAATAACGCCATCGAGATGTTCCCGACGAATATCATCGCCTCCACGATGGGGTTGAAACGACGCACCGTGTTCGAGGCGGAAGAGACCGAACGCGCCACACCCAGCGTGTCTCAGCTGTTCAAGCAATGAACGCAAGTCCCGTTCAGGCGTTGCGCGAATTGGAGCCAATCCTGCGCGAACTGGAACAAAGTCGTTCGCAGCAAGTGCACCGGTTCGCCCAAATCACGCTCTGGAGCGTTGTTGTAGGTGGTCTACTGAGCCTGGGGCTTGCCCTTTTCCGGGCAGGTGCGTGGGCGCTTGCTCCATTAGTGCTCGCGCTGATTGTTGTCGGTATCGTCTATGCATCTAAAGCGGATGAGTGGCGCAAATCGTTCAAATGGCGCGTGATGACCCGCCTGGTGAAGTATGTCAACCCGAATATGGAATATCATCCCGAACGGTATGTCTCCGAGCGGGAATACGAACTCAGTCTACTATTTCACAACTCGCCCACGCCCGACCGCTATCGTGGCGAGGACCTCATTGAGGGCGTCATTCAAAAAACTGATATTCGCCTCTCCGAACTGCATACGGAGTACCGACAGGTGTCTTACGACAGTAAAGGACGCCGCCAGGAGCACTGGGTCACCATCTTTCGGGGCTTGTTCATCAGTGCGGATTTTCATAAGCACTTTCAAGGCGTGACGCTCGTGCTGCCGGATACCGAGCAGTCGTGGCTTGGGGGCTTTGGGCAGTGGTTGCAAAGCCTCAGCGCGAAACTCGGCAATCAGCCGGGCGAGCTGGTAAAGATGGAGGATCCCGAGTTTGAGAAACAGTTCAAGGTGTTTTCCACCGACCAGATCGAGGCGCGCTATATTCTGACGCCGAGCCTAATACGGCGGATTGTGGACTTTCGCAACAAAACCCGCTCGCCGATTCGTCTCTCGTTCGTCGCCTCGCGTGTGTTTGTGGCGGTGCCGACGGCGCACAACCATTTTGAACCACCCTCGTTGTTTGCGCCGGCGAACAAGTTGCTGGAGCCTGAAACCCTCGCTCAGTACTTTGAGGAGCTGCGTTTCGCTCTGGCGGTGGTGGATGAGCTGAACCTGAACACACGCATCTGGACGAAGCAGTAAAGACGCAGGTATACTTTTGCAGGGAAACTCGCGCGTCTAACGAACATGGAGGTTGGTATGCGGAAAACGATTTGGGCGTTATTGCTGATACTCACTGGCGCGGCATGGGCGCAGTCCCCCGTGGCGATGTGGCGGTTCTTCGGTAATCCTGCGCCGAACAATCCTGCTCTGCCCGGCGTGGGGAAACAGACGATTTACTACCCTTGTCTCAACCGC
>JAOAFW010000154.1 GCA_026416065.1 Fimbriimonadales bacterium | reverse complement strand
GGTTAAGGGAATTTTAAGGCAAATTCGGGGGGAATTTGGGGGGAATTTCGGGAATTCGCGATTCGGAGCGGGTTTCTCTGGTGACCCCAGGGGGATTCGAACCCCCGTCCTCCAGGATGAGAACCTGGCGTCCTAGACCACTAGACCATGGGGCCACCTTGCGAGGGCTAATTGTACCCTAAAAGCGGTTTGTTTGTCAAGAGGGGAACCGTCTACCCTACCACTTTCTTCACAAACTCCTCTGGGGTCACCCCTGCTTCGTTTACATGCGTAATCGGTTTCCATCCTTCGGGTCCAGGGGCGGTGGCGCGCTGGATCCAGGATTGAGCGAGCGTCTTTTTATCAGCGGGCGGTTGCCATACCTGTTTCGCTGTGTTCGCCTGCTCCTGCAAGCTGTCCCAGTTCACCAGCCAGGCATACCACACGGGGAGCCGGGCAACTTGCACGCGCCAACGCAGGTCGGGGTTGTCTTGCACAGCGCGCTCGGCACGCTCCCAGAGCATTTCGGCTCGACGCAGGACAGGGTATCTCAGATAAGGCGCGTTGGCTGGGTTGGTAAAACAGGTCATTTTGAACTCGCGTGCGGCGTCCGCCATCAGGCGCAGGTAGCTTCCCACATGGCGCGCTGCCGCGCCGAAATAGCCTCGCAGGAACTCGTCGATGAGCCGATTCCCGTCTTGATAGGGGTTCCAGAGCAGTTGCGCCAGCACCCACGCTTTGAGCTCCGCCATCTCACCGCCGTGCGATTGATACGCGCCCTGCTCGAACACGCCGCGCACGCCGTGCTTGTGAAAGAAGCGCAGGTTCGCGCCCAGCACGAAATAGTTCGGATGGGGCAGCAGGTAATGGCTGAAATTAGTTGTGTAATCCCACACATAAAGTCGCTGACAGCGCTCGCTCCAGCCGCGAATGTCGTCGACGAAATCGGCGTTCTTGGGCGATTCCAGAGGCTGGGCAAAGCTGCACTCAATAGAGCAGAGGCGAACAATCACGCTCGGGCGAGGGCGCAGGGTGCGCGTCGGCTTGCGCGTGTACCAGTACGCCAGCGTGTCAAACGCCACATGGGGGAACTCGCGTTCCAATCGCTCGGCGATATAGTTCACTGCTTCCAGTATCGGCGCAACAGCGGAGCCTTCGCGTTCCTCAACGGCGCGGCAGTGGTCGCACCGACACGCCCCTGTCCAGTCCTCCTGCGAGATGGACACGATACGCGCCCGTGGATTCTCGCGCAGCACTTGACGCACGCGCTCTACTAAAAATTCCCGCAGCTCCGGGTTTGTCCAGCAGAGCTGGGCTCGCTCCCAGCGACGCTTGCCCTCGATGAGGCTATACCATTCCGGGTGCTGCTCAAAATAAGTCTGTGGCGGAACCAGCCAGAATGAGCTTAGCACCAATCCTGCGTAGGTAATCTTGCCTCCGTGCTTGCTGGTCAGGTTCGGGCGGCTGCCGTTGGAGTAGTTTCGTGCTGCCCAGTCGCCCTCGAAAGCGTGGAACCAGAACGGTTCTCGATACTCGAACGCCGGCTGCTCACGCAGGTTGAGCGTGGGGATTGTGAGGTCGCGCTTGCGGGGGATATGGATTGCCCACGGCGCCCACCAGCGGACACCAAGTTGCGTGTGTAGAAACCGATACACGGCGTACAGTGTTCCGCGAGGGCGTCCCCCAGCCAACAGCAGATACCCATCCCGACAGGAGAGAACCACTTCCTCATCGCCCAGTGCACGAAAGTTCACATCAGGGCGCAGGCGTTCCGCCAGCGCGCCCTGACCCACGACAATCGCGTGGGGAAGCAGGCTACTTCCCTCGCGAATCTCAAACGGTGCGCCCGTGGCGGCTTGCAGATGCGCCTGTAACTCCTCGGCGGCATAAAGCTCGGTCTCCGTCGCGCCCTGCTGGGTGAGAATCGGCACGAGTGGTTTCCCACGACGGCTCAGAGGAAGCATAGAATGAAAGTACGTTGCTGGCGCAAAAACTCCTGCTTTTGGGCACAGAAAAGAGGGCATGCCTATACGCCACTCCACGCGAGACTACTTTTGAACATGCTTTCCCAGTTGGCTGAGGGAAGTTTGTTTTCACAAATAACCTCTGAGTCAATTCCACCTAATTGCCGATAATTCTTGTGAGGGCAAGAGTAGTATGTCAGAGCGTGTGCTAATTGTGGACGACGAGGAGGACCTGCGCTATATCTATATGCGCCAGCTGCGGGGCGACGGCTACTTGCTGGACACCGCTGCTGATGGCGAGGAAGCCATCGGTAAGATTCGCGAGAACGAGTACGCAGTAATCCTGACCGATATGCGCATGCCGCGCAAAGACGGGCTTGCCGTCATCGCTGCAGCGCGTGAATACCTCCCTGAAGCCGAGATTATCGTGCTAACAGGACACGGTTCGCTGGAAAACGCCCTGCAGGCGTTCAAAGCGGGCAACATTTTTGAATACCTACTCAAGCCACTGGACGACATAGGGATTCTCAACACTGTCGTCGCACGTGCCCTTGAGCGTCGCAACCTGCGCAAACATAACTGCGAACTGTTCGATCAGCTCCAGCGCGCCTACGAAGAGCTGCGCCAGAAATCCGAGGCGTTGTTTCAGCAAGAGAAAATGTCAGCAATCGGCACGCTGGCGGCGGGAGTGGCTCACGAGTTGAACAACCCTCTGACCGCCGTTGTTGGCTTCGCGCAGCTGGTCTCCGAAAAACTGCGTTCTAACCGTCCCAGTAACTGGAATGATACGGAGTACGAGCGCATCGCTCAGGCGCTGGACAACCTCGTGCATGGCGCACACCGCGCACGCGATATCGTCAGCACTTTGCTCCGTTTCGCACGCGCCTCCAAGCCCAGCGCGCGCAGCTTAGTTGACATGAATCAGACACTACGCGACGCCTTTGTGTTCACCGAGCACCTTCTCCTGCGCAACGGGATTACGCTGGAGAAACAGCTTGCACCTGAATTACCGCCTGTATGGGGCAACGCAGCGCGCCTGCAACATGTGTTCACCAACTTGCTTATTAATGCTCAACAAGCAACGCCGAGCGGCGGAACCGTGCGTGTCATCACAGAACACAGCGAGGAGCCAAAAGGCGTCTGGATCCATGTGGAAGACACCGGGCATGGCATCCCGCCCGAAGAATTAGACAAAATCTTCGAGCCGTTCTACACGCGCAAAGAAAACGGCACAGGGCTGGGGCTATCGATTGCCAAGCAAATCGTAGACGAACACCGCGGCGAAATCCGTGTGCTTAGTACGCTGGGTGAAGGCACGCGCTTCTCGGTGTTTCTGCCTACCGATGAAGCTCAATCGTCAAACCCGCCGCGCGACAGCCGGGAAGCGGCGTAATGCCCCACGCTACATCTTGACAAACGCGCCGCGTCGGGTATAATCCTGTAGACAATTATCTACCTCTCAGGAGACGACGATGGCGACGAACAACATCTCGGCAGTGGACAAGCAGAAGGCGCTGGAAGCCGCGATTGCGCAGGCGGAGCGCCAGTTCGGTAAGGGAAGCGTGATGCGACTGGGCGAGGCGACACGCCTGCAGGTCGCTGCCATCCCCACAGGCAGTACCGCTTTGGATATTGCACTGGGCGTAGGGGGCATCCCACGCGGGCGAATCATCGAGGTCTACGGCACAGAATCGTCGGGTAAAACGACCCTTGCGCTTCACATGATCGCTGAAGCGCAGAAACTGGGTGGAAACGCCCTGTTTGTAGATGCGGAACACGCGCTCGATCCCGAGTATGCCCGCGCCATCGGCGTGGATGTTGACCG
Source organism: Fimbriimonadales bacterium (assembly GCA_026416065.1). Taxonomy (GTDB): domain Bacteria; phylum Armatimonadota; class Fimbriimonadia; order Fimbriimonadales; family GBS-DC; genus GBS-DC. The sequence goes on along the minus strand of JAOAFW010000154.1, from coordinate 12,085 downwards.
CCTGTTCATCTCGCAACCTTCTACAGGCGACGAGGCGTTAGAAATTATGGACACGCTGATTCGAAGCGGCGCATTTGATATCGCCGTACTGGACTCCGTCGCTGCCTTGATGCCTCGTCAGGAGGTGGAGGGCGACATCGGCGATGTGACGGTCGGTGCGCAGGCACGGCTGATGTCGCAGGCGCTGCGCAAACTTGGCGCGTCTGCCGCCAAAAGCAATACGGCAGTCGTATTCATCAACCAGATTCGCGAAAAGGTCGGCGTGATGTACGGCAACCCAGAAACGACCCCGGGCGGACGTGCGCTTAAGTTCTGGGCGTCTGTACGACTTGAGGTGCGCCGTGTGGACAACATCAAACAGGGCAACGAGATCATCGGTGTGCGCACGCGCGTTAAAGTCGCCAAGAACAAGGTCGCGCCGCCCTTCCGTCAGGCGGAGTTCGATGTCATCTTTGGGCAGGGCATCTCCAAATTAGGCGACCTGATTGATCAGGCACTGGCGATGGGCATTATCCAGAAATCGGGCACCTGGTTCAGCTTCGGCGACACCCGTCTGGGGCAGGGACGCGAGAACGCCCGCGCCTATCTGGAACAGAATCCCGAACTGGTACAGCAGATTGAGCAAGCCGTGCGCGCTCAGATGGCACCCACCGCCGTCGTCGCTGCCAGTGATGTAGAAGAAATGGTTGAGGCAGTGGACTAAACGTCCCCCCCCTCCTGAGACGTCCCGAGAGGGTACAATCTCTGCTTGATGGCGATTCGCGTCAGGTTGGGGCAGGACGAAGTGCAGGTCGAGCCGGGCGGCTCGGCGCAGATTGTGGCGATGGTGCGCAACGAGGGCGACACACCCGACCAGGTTGCGCTGGAAGTGGAAGGCGTCGATGCCGAGTGGTGTGCCATCCCCATCCCCTCGTTTCAGGTTGCGCCCGGCGAGGAAGTGCAAGAGCGCATCCTTATCCGTCCGCCGCGCAACACTGAGAGCCGTGCCGGCACTTACCCAATCCTTGTGCGTGCGCGTTCGTTAGAGAACGGTGGCGCAGGCGTAGCACAGGCGAGCCTCACCATCCGTCCCTACAGTATGCTGACGCTGGAAATCGCCCCCAAACGCAACATCGCCTCCCCGTGGCGCAAGCGCGTGCCTTACGAACTCACCATCTCCAACTTCGGCAACACGGAACAGACAGTGCAATTGCACGCATCCGACCCGGAAGACGAGGTAGTGTTCGAACTGGAACGTGAGCGTGCGCCGCTGGCGCCAGGTGAGACGCAGCACGTTTTGCTCTATGCCCAGCCGCGCCGGATGCCGATCCTGGCGAACCCGGCGTTGTTTAGCTTCACCGCGACGGCGCGCAGCGTGGAAGACCCTCTGCGCTCTACCTCCGTACAAGCGCAACTGGAGCGGCGCGGCGTCGTCAGCCCACTTGTGCTGGGATTTCTGGTTGTGCTGGGACTACTACTTGCACTTTGGGCATATACACGCCCGTTGCCCGTCGAAATCGCAGAATTCACCGCGCAGCCGGCGCAGATTACCGCCGGGGAGTCGACCACACTCAGCTGGGTTGTACGCAACGCCGATAGGGTGCTTATCGAGCCCGGACTGGGCGAGTTCGACCCAAATAAGACGCGCTCCGTGCAGGCGCAACCGCAAACCACCACGACTTATCGGCTGATTGCCCGCAACCGCTACGGCGAGCAGCTGCGCGAGGTGGTTGTCATCGTACAGAACGCGCCTGAACCGCCCGCGCCCGTTATCGGTAAATTCTACGCTGAACCGCCCCAGATTAAGCGCGGTGAAAGCGTCCTGCTGCGCTGGGAGGTGCAAAACGCTACTGAACTCATACTGACCCCACCCGGCGGACTGAAGTTGGATCCTGCGATGCCCGGCTACGAACACCGCCCCTCGCGCACCACTGAATACGAACTCCTCGCCCGAAACGCCGCGGGCAAGTCGGTCAGCAAAAAAGTCAAGGTCGAGGTAATCGACCCATCTCAGGCGCAAATTGTGAGCTTCACGGCGCAACCCGAAAAGGTACGGGCGGGTGAAAGCGTGATCCTGCGTTGGGAGCTGTTCAACGCCATTCGAGCGGAGATCGACAACGGCGTGGGACGCATCGACCCCAAACAGGGCGAGATGACCGTAACCCCATTGACCACCACCACCTACACCCTGACTGCTTACGATGGCGACGGTAGACCGGTTCAGTCGAAGGTCACGGTCAGCGTCGAGACCACGCAGGAGACGCCGCCTCCCGGTACACCTTAGTCTCCCTCGCTTAGACGCCGGCGCGCTTTGCGCTTGACTCGTGCCAAGGCATTGTCCACTGCCTTCGGCGAGCAACCTATCCGCTCGGCAATTTCGCGATAGGTCAACTGCTGCTGATACAAAGTGACAACCTGCGACTCTAACGGGCTCAGTCGGCTCTCCAGAAACTCACGCTGGCACTGTGCCGCCTCCAGTTCGGAGAAATACTCTATTAGGCTCTGCTTGGGATCAGGCAGTTGCTCCAGCCAGCGGCAGTGTTCCTCCCCCGAGAGACTAAAAGCGGGCAGATGAAGACGCTGCATCCGCTTCAGCTCCGACAAAATCTGTCGACGGATACAAACCCGTGCAAACGCTGCGAACCCTGACTTGCGTTCAGGGTCAAAACAGAGGACAGCGCGCCATAGACCAATCAGAGCCACCTGACTCACATCCTCCGGATCGCAATAGGGCATATAGAACCGCCCTGCAACACTTTGTACCAGCGGCTGGAACAGCGTCATCACCTGCTCTGCCGCCCGTTCATCCCCCTGCTGCGCCCGCAGCACCAGCTCATTCATCGCCTGATAATCGCAACGCGCTTCCATAGGCGCTCACCACCCTATTATAGCCCAGTTTCTACCAAGAGAGACAGCGAAGAAGCGGAAATCGAGAGTTTTTCCGTAAGATGCACTGAATGTTCCAAGTAAATGCCCCTGTTTTGGGGAAAGGGAGTTGCAATTCGCGCTCGTGATAGGCTATAATTGGAGTACATAGAGTGGTCAAAAAGCGCAGCGCGACGCGAAGCCACTATTATCTGAAATCGCACCGCCCTTGACGCCTGTCCTTTCCATATCAACATAATTCCAAGGAGGTCATAGATGATACCGGTGGGCTCATTCTCGGTCAGGCAAGCAGCTGAAGATGATCTAAATCGTATTGTGGAGTTAGATCAACTCTTCGGTAACGTTGCGTTGACGCGCGACTACTTCGAGCAGTGGCTTTGCCATCATCCTCAGGGTTTCCTCGTTGCTGAATACGACGGACGCATCTACGGCTACAGCATGGTCATCTACCTGCACGGTCACCAGATTCACGAGAGCTGGTACCTGGACACGGGGGGTGGCACCTGCAGCACGCACTCGCCGCTGGGCGAGTATCTCTACGCGGTGAGTGTCGCCTCGAAAAAGCAGGAGGCGGCGCGTGCACTGTTCATCGCCAACCGACGCCTCTTTATTCGCTCCCATGTATACCAGACCCTTATTTTTGGGCGGCTCCCACGCTTCCGCAAATGGGTAGAGGCGCAAGGGTACCATCCAGATACCCTCACCACAGACTGCAAGAGTCGACTGCTCAGCCTTTATGTGAACACACTCCATGACCCCTATCAGGTGTTCTACGAAGGACTGAGTTTTATGCCTGAGTACGGCGTGGTGGACTATCTGGAAGGTGACGATGAGTCGCTGAACTGTGCGCTGAAACTGGTTTGGCGCAATCCGTACTATCAGCCCTTGTATCGGGATCGCGCCGTGGTGGAAGTCGCTTCCGAACGGACATTGGCAGCAACCCAGCCGAACTAAACCGTTCTCTTGGGCTCAGATGTTTAGCACCGCGATGAACGGCAGGTTGCGGTACCGCTCGGCATAGTCCAGTCCGTAGCCCACTACAAAACGGTCGGGTATCTCGAACCCGCAATAGGCGAGTTCGATATTGACCTGGTGGCGTGCGGGCTTGCTCAGCAGGGTGCAGACACGCAAACTGGCAGGCTCACGCTGACGCAACTGCCCCAGCAGGTAGTTCAGGGTCAGCCCCGTGTCGTAAATGTCCTCCACTACCAGCACGTGGCGGTCATGGATGGGCGAGTCGAGGTCTTTTATCAGGCGTACCTGCCCCGTAGATTGTGTCTCAGTACCGTAACTGGAAATTGCCACAAAATCGTAGGACACAGGCAAGGGAATCGCGCGCATCAGGTCCGCCAGAAAAACCAGAGAACCCTTTAACACACCGACCAGCAGCGGAGGGTTCGTTGCACAGTCCCGTGCAATCTGGTCGCCCAGTTCACGCACCCGCGCCTGAAGCGTTTCACTGGGGATAAGCACTTCCAGTTCCGGGAAATGTTTGAGCCACGCACTGTCGTCTGAATGAGTCATCGCTCTCCCTATCAAGCATACCTGATTCGGCTCCGTCAGGTACAATTTCAACATGGCGCAGGACACCACTCTGGTCGCAGTTCAGATGCGCTATCGGCTGGAAGATTATCGGAGCGCGGAAGCGTTTCGCGAACGTATCTTGGGACTTATGCGCACTGTGCGGCAGCGTGTACCCAAAGGCGAACTGCTGGTGGTGTTTCCAGAGGATGTGGGACTGGGGCTCATTTTCACGCAAGACTTTGAGCGGGTGCAAAGCGCCAAGTCGATGGTGGAGGCGGGGCTGCGTCTGATGGAGCGTCTCCAGATAAACACAATTAATGCGGAAGGGGGGTTCGCCGGCGCGACTCGCTCGCTGCTTCGCACTCTGAGCCCGTTCGTCGAGCGCGTTTATCACGAAGCCTTTTCGGAAGCCGCTCGTATGGCAAAAGCCTGGATTGTAGCAGGTAGCGCACCCATTGCTCAGGGTGATTGTGTCCATAATGTCAGCTATACCTATAACCCCAAAGGTGAGCGTGTGCTAACACAGCGTAAGATCAATCTTGTACCACTGGAGCAAGAAGCGGGGCTAAACCTTTGTGCTGCGCCATGCGAGCTACCCGTTGTCAACACCCCTGCAGGGAAACTGGGTGTGCTTATCTGCCTCGACGGGTTCTATCATGAACTAATAGACCAGCACGTGAAGCGTGGTGTGCGCGTTATCTCGATGCCCTCTTACAACCCCTTGCCCTGGACGAAAGAGGAAGCGCAGGGCTGGGAAAACGGGCTGCTCGCCGGCGTACAAAAATACCCAAACTTGACCGGGGTCAATCCGATGGGTGTCGGCGGCTTTTTCGATGTAAACGCTGAAGGCCAGTCATCCATCGTGACCCAGAAAACCAAGACACTTGACGGTAGCGGCTACCTTGCACGTGCCAAAAGCAAAGATCAGGAAGAAATCCTCTACTATCCTGCCCCTTGACCCCGTGCCACGCATTGAGGTATACTTTTTTTGCCATACCGCAGACAGCAGGCGTCCTAAACAGGACATAATCCGCGGCGCGGTCCGCCTGCCGAGGAGGGCGCACAGAACGGACAGCATAGCATGGGCAATCCGTCCGAGCTAAACCGGACGCTCGGACTAATTTTGTCCGAGATGTGGAGTTTGCGTGCGAGCCTGCTGCGGCGTGGCTCGCGTTTTTGTTTTTAAGGCGCGAAGACCACTCAGGAGGTGTATACCGAATGGCTACAACCGAAGTTGTAGAAGCAGGCGCGGCGGCTGTGAACCCACAGTCTGCCTGGCAAGTTAAAGCGGGCGGTAATAAAAAAGAACAGGTGAACCAGATTCGTGCATGGATTCAGGAATCCAAAGCACAGATTCTGGTGGATTTTCGCAGTCTAAGCGTGCGCGAGATCACTGACCTGCGCAAGCAGCTGCGCCAAGCGGGCGCGGAACTGCGCGTGGTCAAGAATACCCTTTACCGCATCGCGCGCGAGGGGAATTTACCTGAAGGGCTGGAGCAGTACCTGCACGGCATGACTGCCATCGCATTTGTGATGGGCGATGAAGCCGCCGCCGCGAAAGCACTCACGGACTACATCAAGCAGGCGCGAAAATCCGAAGTAAAAGCGCTGCTACTCGGCGAGCGCGTGTATCCCGCCGACATGGTGGACACGCTCGCGAAACTCCCCCCGCGCGAGGTGATGATCGCGCAGTTTCTGGGCGCACTCCAGTCGCCCATCTCTGGACTGGTGGGCACCCTGTCCGAGCTAATTGGGCAGTTCGTGCGCACCTTGCAGGCTGTCGCCGATAAAAAGGCGGAAACCCAATCCTGATAGAGGAGGCAAACTACTATGGCAAAACTAACTGCTGAGGAACTGATTCAGGCAATCGATGAGATGACCGTTCTGGAGCTGAACGAACTGGTCAAGGCATTGCAGGAGAAGTACGGCGTGTCGGCCGCTGCGCCGGTCGCTGTTGCGGCAATGCCTGGCATGATGCCCGGCGCGGCAGCAGAAGCTGCACCCGCCGCTGAGGAAAAGACCTCATTCGATGTCGTGCTGGCGGCTGCAGGCGACAACAAGCTGCAGGTCATCAAGGTCGTCCGCGAGATCACGCAACTCGGACTGAAAGAGGCGAAAGACCTCGTGGAAGGCGCGCCTCAGAAGGTCAAAGAAGGCGTGAGCAAGGAAGAAGCGGAAGACATCAAGAAGAAGCTCGAAGAGGCAGGCGCGAAAGTCGAAATCAAGTAGCGTGCCTTATTGGAGATTCCTCGCCTTCGACACGACCGGTTATTCTGAGCAGGGCGGGGAATCTCCGTAAACCATCCCCTGTTTTTTCAAGTTTTCTCGCTAAGGGTGTACAGAATTCCCTCGTGGTATGTGCCTTTCTGGTACACTGTTTGGAGCGCGTACGAAAGTTTTCCACACGCAATCGAATTCTTCTCCCTAAGCATTTAAAACCATGGTCATGGTAGTAGGTGGATGTGGAATTGTGGATAACTTTGTCTACTTCGACCGCGCGGTCGGGAAAATTGGGGGGGTCGGGGGGCAATTTTGAACTCAAATTGCAACTTTTGTCTACTGACCTGTTGTTCGATTAGCTATGCTAAATATCGGGGGTTGCGATGTGGATAACTCTGTGGAAAACTGTGGATAAGCTGTGGATAACTCTGTGGAAAACTCGCGCCGGTGACTTTTCCACAGGAGTTTTCCACAGAGTTATCCACAATTCCACATGGGGGAGCAGTTTATTCACAGCCTGTTGCTTGGCGGTAAGCTTCCAGCGTGCGTTCGGCGGTGGCACGCCAGGAGAAACGCTTTGACTGTTGCAGTGCTTTTTCATGCAACGTCCTGCGATAGGGTTCGTTTTGCAGGACTGTTCGGATAGCATTTGCCCATAGCCCTGCCTCGTCGGGTGGCAGCAAGATCCCTCCGGAGCCAACGACTTCGGGCAGTGCGCCGCCGTTGGAAGCGATGACAGGTGTTCCACACGCCATCGCCTCCAGAGGCGGTAGTCCGAACCCCTCATAGAATGAGGGATACAGGAACACATCCGCCGCGTTATAGAGCCAGACCAGATGCTCGTCAGGCACATAGCCTGTCTCGATGAGCCACTGCTCTGCCCCCAGTTCGCGCTTGGCTTCGTTCAGAGCGCGCCTTGCCCAACCGGGCTTGCCCGTCAACACGAGGCGAAGAGGTAAGTCATACTCTTTGCGGGCAAAATAGACGGCGAGCATTGCGAGTTCCCAGTTCTTGCGCGGTTGCAACACACCGACTGCCAGCGCGAAGGGTGATTCGACTCCGTAGCGTTCTTTTACCCACACCTGTGCCTGTGCCTTCTCTATCGGATAGAACCCCTCCGGTAGACCGTTGGGCGTGGCGACCACCTTTTCAGGGGGCAGGCGTAGAATTTCGATCATATCCTCGCGCGAGGTCTCTGAGACGGTCAACACCCGCTTGGCGCGTCGGCATGAAGCGGGCACGGTTAAACGAAGCAGGATGCGATCCTTCAGCGGGAACCAGCGCGGCTCAATCAGGAACGAGATGTCGTGAACTGTCGTCACTATGGGGATTTTGAAGAAGGGTGAAACTGTGTACTGGGTGTGAATCAGGTCGCAGCGGTGTTCTTGGGTGAGCTGGGGCAGGCGGAAGAGACTCCAGAGCCGCTCGCTACGTGTCGGTGCGACCACCGATTCATACAAGGGCAAGTTGGGCAGTGTACCCTCTGGAATTGGGCGTGTGGAGAACAGCACAAGGCGGTACTCGGCGGGGTTCAGGATTTCGCAAAATGCCTTGAGCAAGCCGCGCCAGTAGGTGCGGTCGCCGGTGTATGCGCCTGTGAGCAGGCGGGCGTCGACACCGATTCTCACGCTTTGCCTCCCAGCGGGCGTTTTTGGATTTGAGCCCAGCTGCGTGGGTACTGGGCAGGCGTAGGGCGCACTTTACGCAGTACCGCGATGGCGCGTTGCACGGTACCCTGCTCGGTCTCAAACTCGAGGGTCTCTGTGGAAAGGGACGCGCCCAATATACGGACTGCCGGCTCGGCGGCGCGGATTTCGTCCAGTTCGTGGACGCTCTTGAGCGCAAGCCCCACTCCGCCCACCGTAAGAAACGGAGCCATCAGTTCAGCTAAGACGGGCATCTTCGCCACAGCGCGCGCTACAACCATTTCGAACTGCTCGCGAGCTTCTGGCGCGTGTGCCCACTCCTCTGCGCGCGCCTGAATGGCGACCACGCTCAGATTAAGCAACTGGCAAGCGCCCTGTAGAAACTGCACGGTCTTGCCATGCGAATCCAGCAGGGTAACCTTGAGGTCAGGGCGCACGATAGCAATCGGGATGCCCGGCAGCCCTGCCCCCGAGCCGATGTCCAGCACTCGCGCGCCTTCGGGGGGTGTATGGACAGCGAATAGACACAGCGAGTCCAGCAAGTGACGTGCCACCGCTTGCTCCGGTGGCACGCGCGTTAGATTCATCTGCTGATTGACCGTGTATAAGTGATTCAGGTAGCGTTGGAGCAGATGGCGCCGGACTTCGTCCAGCGTGATCCCCCAACGCTCCGTTTGTGCGAGCAGTCTCCAGTCGCCGAAATTCGTCTCCATCGCCCTACAGAATGCAATTTCAAGTACCCATAATACCCTGTAGAGAATGATGCCTGCGATGCGGATGAGTCGACGGGAGTTAGAGGCGTCGATTAGAGCACTTCAACCGCTACCCCGCACGGTAGCGCACCTGGTGGAACTTGTCGAGTCGGATACGGCAACTATCGAGCAGATGGAGTCGCTTATCAACAAGGATCCGATACTGTGTGGCAAGATTCTCCATATCGCGAACTCTGCTTATTACGGGATGGCGCGCCAGATTAGCAGTATTCGGCATGCGCTGCTGCTACTGGGTGCACACACGATCAAGGGGATTGCCCTGAGCGTAGCAGTGGTGGCGGCACTGCGCACAGAGTCACGAGTTGATGAGACGGAGCAACAACTCTGGCGTCATAGTCTCGCCTCTGCCAGCTACGCACAGGGCATCGTTCAGGCGGCTCGCTGGGGGCAGCGAGTGGCTGAAGATGCTTACATAGCAGGGCTACTCCACGATATCGGGATGGTTTTCTTGTTCACCCATTTTCCCAATCAATACCGCTCCTTGCTGAAACAGATGGAATGTGAACCGGAGCAGATCCTTGAGCAAGAGCTTCACACTTTTGGTTGTGAACACACTGATGTAGGAGCGATGATTGCTGATCACTGGCAATTGCCCGAGCGTATCGTGCAAGCGATTGCTGAACATCATGCACCGTTTCTGCCCGACGGTGAGCATCAGCTGCTGGTTGCAGCGGTGATACAGGCGGATTTGTGGGAAGCGGAGGGTATTTCCCAGCCTCCTGCAGAACTGGGGAACAAACTTTCCCTTAGCGATGACATAGCGACGCGAATCCGTCAGCGCGTAGAGACGCATCTCGAGTCAGTGAGCCAGGTACTGCTTGGCTGAACGCCGCGTTGCAGGTAGAGTGTACAGCTCTCAAAGGTGCGCCTCCAAGTCCGGGTTCATATTCATGACACTGGAGTGGGGGAAGGCACGCCGCCTTCCCCCACAGCGCGTTTAGCAATCCGCGCCGAAGTTGAACAATACAATCAACAGGTCCGCGTCGTCCACAACGCCGTCCTGCGTGATGTCCTCAGGCAGGTTCTCACCGATGTTGCCGAATGCGAACAGCACTGCCAGCACATCGGAGTCATCGATGCAGCCGTCGCTATTGACATCGCCCAGCAAGCGGTTCACGAAGTCCATCTGTACCGAGCTGTTGTTGACCTCGATTTCCGCTTCGCCGTTGACCGGGTTGATGGGTAGCCAGCCGGGGCGTGTCACCTGCAAGAGGCGGTACTCGCCGTTGGGGATGTCTGTGAAGCGGTACTCGCCTTGCTCATTTGTGAAGCGAGTCAGGCGGTTACCCTGCAAGTCCTCGATGGTAATGGCCCAGCCTTGAAGCGGGCGGTCAGCAGGGGAGGCAATGCCGTCGGTGTCCGTGTCGCAGACCACCTTACCGTACACATCGCGCAGGTTCTGCGGCGGACACTCACACAGTGAGGTGGCGCGGATGTCGTACACAATCGGCGTGATGAACTCGCCGTTCTGAGCGCAACGCTGATAGTTGCAGTCGCGCGTCACGCGCGGCGTGCGCGACAGGCGCACCTCCACCTCCAGATACCGCCCACGAATGCAGAAGGTCTCACCGTTGCCAACAGTTCGCCACTCTGTCAGGATGGGTAGCGAGTTGCCTGCCCGAACGCGCACCACGACCGAGGTTCCTGCAGGGATGAAGGCGTTCCAGTTCAGGCGTCCCCAGATGCGGTCTTCACAGCCGCCGTCGTACACCGCGCGCCAGATGCCCTCATTCGTCGCGAAGCGCAGTACCGCCCCCGTGAAGTCGTTGTAGTTGTAGGGGTTAAGTCCATCGCAGCTCACACACCCAGTCTGAGTTAGCGTTTGCGGGTTGATGAAGGTCACCGTTGGGCTACCCCCACCTGGCCTGGCGGGGTTAACCACTTGACCGTTGTAAGCTATCCCGATACCAGAGTGATTGGGGCTGCAGGTATCGGTATAGTTGGCGTTGATGGTGAGGGTGGCGGGATCCCATCGTGAGATTCGGGAAAGGTCGGTCAGGGATGTCCACACATAGCCGTTCAGGTCGACATTGACGCCGCGTGTACGCCCGCCTAATCCTTGCGATGATACAGCGACTCCCGCCGCGCCCAGCCACGGCACCCAGCGAATGAGACGACCCTGTATGTTCCAGTCCGCGCTCCAGACCACGCAGTCGCGATCCACAACGATTCCGTAAGTCAGCGCAAAATACCCATCTGTCGCAGCGGGGATTGTAACCACTTGCGTCACCTGGGCATCGCCCGGCACATCTGGATCGCCCGGGCAGAACTCCGCAATCGCGCCGGGAGCTCGTATGGGGGTGTCCGCAACATAGATGAACCCGTTGGCAGCAGTTGCCATTCCGTAGGGACGAACAAACTCCTGAGCGGAAATACCAGAAAAAATGTTTTCCAGCACAGGCGGCGTTCCGCCACCTACATGCGGACCGAATATCGCGGGCGATAAGTTGGGATCGATCTGGATCAGGCGATTGTTGTCATACAGCCCAACCCACAAGTAGCCGTTCAGGTCGATCGCCAGCGCGCGCGGGAAGCTCCCGTACCGGGCAAGTTTGTAATAGCGCGCCACCAGTTCGTCTTGCCCGAAGGGGAGCATTTCGTTTGGCTGAATGCAGCCGTCCCCGTTCAAGTCGCGGCTGGTGTCCAGCTGCCCGTTGCCGTTGAAGTCATACGCCAGCGACCAGTTACGCTCATCCAGAATCTGGAGTACCGAGTTGTCGCCGCGGCACTCTATCCACACATTTCCGAAGCGGTCGACTGTGGTGCGCGAGACTACTCCTGGCATTCGGTATCGCCCGACCTCTTTATAGGGGCGTGAGTCGATTCTCGAGACGGTATTGTTTGTGTAGTTCGTCACCCAGACCCACGGATACTCGAAGGTCTGCTCGCGCGGCAGTTTGAGCTCGTCGTTGCTGGTATCGATGTTGTCGGTTTCGCCCTCATCGAAGTCGGCGGTGGTAGTCCACAGGCGCGACACAGGGGGCGCGCCCACCTCGAAGCAGGTCGTGTCGCTGCAACACATCCGGAAAAGGCAGTCCAGCAACACCAGTCGCAGGC
>JAOAFW010000133.1 GCA_026416065.1 Fimbriimonadales bacterium | reverse complement strand
CCGCCACAACCCCTACTGGGCAGGCGATAAGCTGCCAGAAATCTTCGTCGGCGCGTCTGGCAACGGTCCCTATGTTTGCTTGAACGGTCAGGGCAAAGTGCTGTGGGAATACAACCCAAGACAAGGCGCGCCCGAGGTTTTCGACTCCAGTGGGGCAATCGCCGACTTGGACGGCGATAAACGCATGGAGATAGTCTTCGGCTCCACCTACTTCCTCCTCGATGACACCTCCGGCGCGCTGCATGGGTATCTCCATGTGATGAACGCCGCCGATGGAAAATTGAAGTTCCGTAAGGAGTTCGAGGGCGGGATTCAATCGTCGCCTGTGCTGGTTGACCTCAACGGCGACCGCGTGCTGGACATTCTCGTCGCCACCTATCAGGGCGACAGGAAGTTGCATGCGCTCTCAGGGCGGGACGGCGCCACCCTATGGTCGTTTGAGTTCAGAGGCGAGAAAGACATCGATAAGTTGGGAGCGTATCACAGCCCTGCCGTTGGCGACTTAGACGGCGATGGGGTCCCTGAGATTGTCGCAACCTCTTACGATGGGAATGTGTACGCGCTGAACCTGAAAGGCGCGCTGATATGGAAATTTGCCTGTCAAGCCTCCATCTTTCACTCGCCGACCCTGTGCGACCTGAACGGCGATAAGAAACGGGAGATTCTGGTGGTGGACAACATGGGCTATCTCTATGCGCTCAGCCCTTCAGGAAAACAACTCTGGCGGCGTAAAGAGTCAACCCCCGCTTTCGGCGTTAGAGGCGGAATCGTGGTTGCGGAATACGGGAGCTTTATAATCAGCAGGGGCGCGTCGGCCGTGCCCCTGCCGTTGCTGCTTTTCAGCACCCACTCCCGAAGCCGAAAAGCACAGCCAGCAAGTCGGCGTCGTCTACCGTGCCGTCACAATGGTACTGGGTGTGGTGTTGCGCCCAGCCGACAACGATCGAACCATCGACAGAAATCGCCGCCTCCTGACCATACCTGTTGGCTATGGTCGTAAAGGGCCCAGGTCCTGCCTGCCGCCGGAGAATGTCCACCGAAACGCGCGGGCTGTGCCTAAACCGTTGTACGCTAATCCGGCGCACGAGCCATCGGGGGCGACGCCCAATGCGGCTTCCGTTCGACCGCCCGGAAACGATAGCAGGCACGATTTAATCTTGGGGGCACTTGCAGGTATCGGTTGGAGCCGTTCAGGGGATTTCTCGAGCCTCCTCTTAACCCCTTGACTTTTTAAGGCAAAATCCGATAGAATCATGGGACGCTTGGCAGGAGCAGGGCGACAGGGCGCGAATCTTGCTTGCCCCCATCTGCCAAACTGAAGGAGGCGACACACCATTGGCACAGATACAGGTTCGTCAGAATGAATCGATAGATAACGCACTCAAGCGCTTCAAGAAAGCGCTCGAGCAGAGTGGGATCTTACAGGAGTATAAGCGCCACGCGCACTATGAGAAGCCGAGCGAGCGGCGTCGGCGTCAGAAGCAGCGACGGCGCAAGAAATAGATTTTTCTAACGCTAATGCGCGTTCTCGGACGGAGTACGCGGCGTGGGGCGCGAAGTGGACACAGCGCGCCGGTGGCGTTGGGTCAAACGTTAAGAGCGTTGTTTCACGCCCCGGTGGGGGTAAGCGCTATAGCGATATTGCTTCTGGCGATTTTCAACGGTGAACTACGTACCCTTCCAAGCACGCTTCCAGAACGCCTGCTTATCGCGCTGGCACAGGTTGGACTGCTGACGGCGTTTTTCTATCAAACCGGCATATTGCGCCCAACAGGGCTTGCCTTGCGCTCACCGGTGGCTCAGAGCGCGCGTGAAGCGGGACTGGCGCTGACCCTGCTGATTGGCTTTTTTAGCTTGCTGGGCGTGCGCGCCGCGGCGCTGGTCGGGCAGGGTGCAACGCTTAGTCCCGAACTGGGATTCCTGGCGTTTGCGCCCGTAATTGGGGGCGGAATGCTCCTGAGCGTGCTGGTACATCCGCTGCTGGCTCTGTTTACTTTCGCCGTGCTGTTGGGTGGAATTGGCGCCACACTGAGCCTGCCTATTATGACTCTCTGCTCGGTAGGATTGTCGGGCTGGAGTGCGATTCTGGCGATTGCACCGATGCGCCGGCGTACGCATATGTTCTGGGCAGGTGCGCTACTGAGTGGACTGCTCGCGTTCACTGCATTCAGCAACAGCCTCACCGGCGCAACAGCCTGGCTCGAATCGCTGACCAGCGGGCTGTGGGGCGTCGCGGCGGGGGTAGGCGCGGTTGCCCTTTTCTGGCTTGGCTTGAGTCTGCTGGAGCGTCCGTTTCGTCTTGCCACCCCCATGACCCTGCTGGAGCTGGCATCGCTGGAGCAACCGCTGCTGCGCGAGCTGCGTGATAAAGCGCCTGGCACTTACTTCCATAGTCAACAGGTGGGACAACTTGCGGAGGAAGCCGCGCTGGTAATCGGCGCAGACCCCCTGCTCGCCCGCGTCGCTGGTTATTACCACGACATCGGTAAACTCAGTAAACCGGAGTTCTTCATCGAGAATCAGGACGGCGTCGATACCCTGCATGCGCAGATCAACCCGACCCTGTCCGCACGAATTATCGCTGCCCATGTGCGCGAAGGTGTGGAACTTGCGCGTCAGCACCGTTTACCCACCGCTGTGTGCGACATTATTGCTCAGCATCACGGCACCACACTGATTACCTACTTCTATTATCAGGCGGTCAGCGGCGGACACGACCCTGTGCTGGAGCAACATTTCCGTTATGAAGGTCCCAAGCCCCAGACCCGCGAGGCGGCGATTGTGATGCTGGCAGACAGTGTGGAAGCGGCTTCGCGCGTACTGGGCGATGTGACCCCCGCGCGGCTGGCAAACTTCGTGCATGAGATTATCGAGATGCGCCGTCAGGACGGTCAGCTCGACGAGTGCACCCTCACCTTCCGCGATCTGAAACTGATTGAGGAGGCGTTCGTGCGAGTGCTGGTCGCCTCGCGCCATCGCCGGATCGAATACCCCGGTGCGAAAACCGA
Organism: Fimbriimonadales bacterium; assembly: GCA_026416065.1. Lineage (GTDB taxonomy): Bacteria > Armatimonadota > Fimbriimonadia > Fimbriimonadales > GBS-DC > GBS-DC. Next base: position 2,753 of record JAOAFW010000133.1, on the reverse strand, counting down.
AGATGAACCCGTCTATGCAGTCCACCCGTAATCTCTCGGTCGTCGTGCAGGTTGCGCCCGAAGCAGAGCGCATCCTGAGAGCCTCTCTGGGCGCAGTAGGGGAGACAGATTTGGAACGCGCCCTGCAGGAGGCGGTGGACGCCTTGGTTACCACGGAGCGTTCCGAGATCCCTCACCGCACTCGGAATACTACCCACTACGCGCAGAAGGTTGCTTGTCGTTCCGAGCGAGGCGAGGAATCTTATGAAATCTGCGTTTATCTCACGACCGATGCCGAGATTCGCGAACTGAATCGCGCCTATCGAGGTGTAGATAGGGCGACGGATGTGCTGAGTTTTCATTACACCTTACCCCCCTGCCCCCTCTCCGTAAACGGAGAGGGGGAGAAGAGTGGCACAGGGGCAGCATCGCCCCCCTCTCCGTTTACGGAGAGGGAGTCGGGGGGTGAGGTTTCAAATCATCTATCCACTGACCCCACCCCCCTCGGCGACATCATCATCTCTGTCGAGACCGCCCAGTGTCAAGCTGCCTTGAACGGGCATGACCTGCTTACGGAGCTGCTGATGCTGGCGTTGCATGGTACACTACACCTGATGGGCTACGACGATACGACGGAAACGGAGCGTGCGACGATGAACGCTCGCGCGGTATCGACGCTGCGAACCTTGGGCTACGCCGCCCGCGAGGAGTGGTATTCGCGCTATGAGGAAGCCTGACGCTGAACCGCCCGAACGGACACGCGAGCCGCAAACTCCCCTGCTGCCTCGCAATGGCGAGGCGGAGTCCCTTGAACCCGAAATGCCTGCCCAGCGACGTCACCCGCTGGAGGGCTTCCGCTACGCCTTAGAAGGCATCGTCGCCGTCGTGCGCACCCAGCGCCATATGCGATTCCACTTTTTCAGCGTGGTGCTGGTGCTGCTGATGGGGCTGCTATTTCGTCTCGATAAGCGCGAGATGCTCGTGCTGCTGTTTACCATTTCCATCGTGCTGATTGCCGAAATGTTCAACTCCGCGATTGAAGCCACCGTCGACCTCGTCACCGAGGAGTATCATCCGAAAGCGAAGTTCGCCAAAGACATCGCGGCGGGCGCGGTGTTGGTTGCCACGCTGAACGCGGTCGTGGTGGCGTGGGTGCTGTTTATGGGCGATCTGCGCCTGGAACAGATTCGCCTGCGGATGGAACGCGCCGAGCCGACTCTGGCGGTGGCGGTGACGATTGGCATCATTCTCATCTTTGTAGTCGTCTCGTTAGTGAAAGTGCTCTCCACTCAGGGCAAAGTGCGCCTGTTTCATGGGGGCGCGATGAGCGGGCACGCCGCACTGGGCTTCTTCTTCGCGATGGCGATTATCGTTGTGTCGGGCGACTTGCTGGCGTCGGTGCTGGCGTTGCTGTTAGCGGCACTCATCGCCCAGAGCCGCGTGGAAGCGAACATCCACAGCTGGCGCGAGGTCGTGCTGGGCAGTCTGCTTGGCGTCGGGCTGGGCGCGCTCATCTTCTGGCTCACGCCCCGATGAGGAGGTAGAAACGCTCTATGACCGACAACCCTAACAGTCGCAGACGGAAACCACTTGTACGGATCTGGGTTATCATTCTCATCGCGATTATCGGCGCAACATGGGCGCTGTATGGACAAGCGGAAGCCACTTCGCCCAACACTCAATCGAGGGGGCTGACGCCTACTGCGAGCTTCCTCGTGTTGATTATTTTGCTACTACTTAACGCTTACTTCTCGATGGCGGAGGCGGCGTTGACCTCTGTGCGGCGCAGCTGGGTGCGGATGCTCACCGAGCAAAAGCATCGCCTTGCGCCGTACCTGATGATGTTCACGAACGAGCCATCGCGATTCCTCTCCACAATTCAAGTCGGGCTAAACCTGCTGGGGTTCCTGGCGTCGGCAGTCGCCGCGACGAACTTAGCGGAGCCGCTCCATCGCCTCTTGATGCCCCTGCAGCAAGCGACAGGCTGGAGCATGCAAGGTTTGAGCGTGGTGATTGTCGCCTCGCTGACGGCGTTCGCCTACGTGATTTTCGGCGAGACCGTGCCGCGCAGTATCGCAATTACACACTCCGAGCGCGTCGCGCTGGCGACTGTCGCGCCTCTTGTGTTTTTCGACCGCCTGTTCACCTTGCCTATCTGGGGAGTGAACTTGGTGACCCGACTGGTGCTAAAACTCTTCGGCATCCAGATGCAACGCCTCGCGCCCGTCGTGAGCGAGGAAGAGTTGCGCGTGCTGGTGGAAGCGGGCGAGGAACAGGGCGTCATCGAGGAGCAAGAGAAGGAGATGATTCAGTCCATCTTCGAGTTCACCGACACGATTGCTCGCGAGGTGATGACCCCGCGCGTGGACATCAAAGCCGTGCCTGCCACCGCGACAGGGCAGGAACTGATTAAGCTCGTGCGCGAGACAGGGCACACGCGCATCCCCGTGTATGAGGGCAGTCTGGACAACATCATTGGTATCATCCACGCGAAGGATTTACTGCGCTATTGTGAGACGGGCGGCAAGTTTTCGCTGCGCGAGGTGATGCGCCCCGCCTTTTTCGTACCCGAAAGCAAGCGCGTGGTGGAGCTGTTGCAAGATATGCGCCGCCAGCGCACCCATATGGCAATCCTGCAAGACGAGTACGGCGGTACTTCGGGCTTGGTGACCATGGAAGACCTTGTAGAGGAGATCGTGGGTGAGATTCAGGACGAGTACGATGTGGAGCCGGAGCCTCAGGTGGAGAACCTGCCCTGTCTCTTATACACATCT
>JAOAFW010000112.1 GCA_026416065.1 Fimbriimonadales bacterium | reverse complement strand
TCCGCGAGAAGTATACCTGCTTGGACGCCCCTACAGAACCCCGCGTTTTTGCCGATAATCTGCTCCAGAACCGTCTGTAGAACGACGCTATCAGCTGCTGCGCACGCTGATAGGGAGGGCGAAACTATGTATGAAGCTTATTGGGGTTTAACCGAGCCGCCGTTCGCACTAACGCCCGATCCACGGTTCCTGTACATGAGTAAGGAACACGAGGACGCGCTGGTGATGCTCCACTACGCCATCACGCGCAACCGGGGGGCAGGTGCACTGCTGGGGGATATCGGATTGGGGAAAACGACTGTCAGTCGCAAGATTCTGGAGATTTTGGACCCCGTGCAATACAAAATTGCCTTAATCGTTAACCCCATCCTCACACCCATCCAGCTTTTACTGGAGATCATGCATCAGTTGGGCGCAGAGGCGCACACGCGCAACCGTCAGCAACTGGTTCAGCAGCTGCACGAACACCTGATTCGTATGTACGAGCACGGGCAGCGCGCCGTGTTAATCATCGACGAGGCGCACCTCATTCGCTCGACGAACACCTTTGAGGAGCTGCGCTTGCTCTTGAACTGCCAGATGAATGACCAGTTTCTGATGAGCCTGATCCTGTTAGGTCAGCTGGAGCTCCAGAAGAAGTTGGAGCGTGTGCCTGCTCTCAAGCAACGCTTGGCAGTGCGCCATGTATTGAAGCCGTTGGACCAGCAGGAGACGGCGAATCTGATCGAGTACCGCATGCGTGTGGCGGGCTACGCTGGCGAGCGCATCCCCTTCACGCCTGACGCCCTGTATGAACTCTACCAGTTCACGGGGGGCTATCCGCGGCTGATTTGTCATCTGGCGGACAACGCACTTCTGGTTGGTATGGCGGAGAAGGCACAGGTCATCGACGGGTACCTGATGCACGGAGTGATTCAGGACTACGAAGGCAAGGAGTGGTAAGATGAATCTGGTAGACGCTATCCGAAAAGCTTCACAGCAACGGCTCCACGCGCCTGCAGGAGAGGCGTCGCCGAGCGTCGCGCCAACGCCTGCGCCTTCGTCCCAAGAGGAAGCCGAAAGCGTGCAAACAGTGCGTTTCGAGGTGCGCCTGACGAACCAGCAACTGTATGACCTGCTGCAGTGGATGGCGCGGAACCTGCATCCTGTGATGACCCTGCGCGAGGCGGCGAGTTATCTGCGTTTGCGCTCCCACGAGTTGGTCACGTTGGCGGAGAGCGGAGACATTCCAGCGTTTAAAGTAGATGGTAAGTGGCGATTCCTGAAAAATGCGCTCGATGAGTGGATGCTGGCGCAACGCGCTACCGAGTTCGTCGTGAAGGAGGAAGAGACCCATGTCGCGTAAGGCTATGAAAACGGAATCGGTGCTGTCGCTTGACATCGGCGCGACCAGCGTCAAACTATGCGCCGGCGTGCTACAGGGGCGTCAACTGCGCGTGGATCGCTTGATAGAGACGCCGCTGCCTCCCGACGCCGTGCGCGAAGGCGCGATTTTAGACCCGGACACGGTCTACAAAGCGCTGCGTGCGACGCTCGCCAACGCGGGCGTTAAACAGAGAAGCGTATTGTTGTCGGTGGGCGGACCCCAAACCACGGCGCGCCCTGTACGCCTGCCGCGCATGACACCTGAAACCCTGCAAAAATCGATTCAGTTCGAAGCGACGCGCTATCTCCCCTCCGCCGCCGAGGAACATCTAATCGGTTTCCACATCCTGAACACGAACGGCGACGAGCAGATGGAAATCTTATTGGTCGCAGCGCCGCGCTCCACGGCTGACCCGTTGCTGGAACTGGTGGAGAAAGCCGGACTGGAGCCACAGTTGCTGGAGTTGCAGCCGTTCGCGTCGCTACGCACACTGCAGGCGGTATATAGCGATTCCTTGCCCTATGCTTATGCGCTGGTCGATCTGGGGGGTGAACACACGCAGATTACGGTTGCCCGGAACACGACGCTCGTGCTGACACGTTTTATTCCTATCGCCAGCAACACGTTCACTGCCGCGCTCAAAGGCTACTTCAATTATGCTGAAGAGGAAGCTGAGCAGGTAAAGCATAGCCTGAACCTCAGCGACCTGATACAATCGGGGCAGCCCCAGGAGAACCCGCCCCTGCGCCTCATTCAGCCTATTATCGACGAACTGATTCGTGAGATACGGCGGTCGCTGAACTACTACCAGTCGCAATACCAGTCACAGGGGAACAAAGGACTGGTGGAACGGTTGTACCTGTATGGCGGTGGGGCGCACATGCAGGGGATCGATGCCTATTTTGAATACAAACTGGGCATTCCAACCCAGATTGCAGACCCGTTCAGCGGCGACGCAATCCTCCCTGTAGGCATTCACCCCGATCAGATAGAAAGCGGCGCGCGCTGGGCGACAGTCTTAGGCAACGCGCTTGCGCCCGCTGAGATGGTGGCGCCGTTTGTGGAGCCACTCACCGACGAAGCACCAACGCCGGCGGATGCCGCTGCATAAGGAGGGAAGCCCATGGCAGTGATTAATCTAATAGCACAGGAACAACAGCTCCGACGTATCGCCGAGCGCAAGACGCGCCTGCTGGGACTGGGGTGGCTCCTGGTCGGCGTGCTGATTGGACTGGGCTGGAGTGGACTGCTGATATATATAGGCGCGATGTCATTTCAGATGGCGCGCATCGAAGAGCAGGTGGTCAAACTACGCCCCACTGTACAACAGCTCAAGCAGGCACAAGCAGAACTCGGTGCGCTGCAGCCGCTGATTAACACACTTCAAGATGCTCGCAAAGACACCGGACGCTGGCAACAGCTGTTTCAGCACTTCACACAACATACCCCGAACGGCTGTTTCCTGACGAATGTGGAACTGGGCAAACGCAACGACCCCAAAAAACCGCTGGAAATCACCCTCAAAGGCGTTGCGGCGACCCAGCAACTCGTTGGTGAATTTATGCTGCGTCTGAACCAGCACCCCGAACTGGAGCAAGTGCGCCTCGACTACAGCCAGGAACGCGCCCTGAGCGAGCGGGAAGTTGCCGTCGAATTCCAGATTTCTGCGCAGATCAAGGGTACGGCGCAAGCCGAACCCGAGAATAAGGAGGGTCAAAGTGGCGGTCAGTAAACGCATTCAGCGTGCGCAACGTGTCTCGAGACTGCTGGGAATCGCTATCGGAGAGACCCTGCTGCTGGGGCTGGGTAGCCTCTACCTGCCGTGGAGCATGACCCAATCTGCACAGGAGCGACTGCAGCAAAAGCAGAACGAGTTTCAACAAGCGCAACAAGCGGCTGGGCAGCTCCGCCAGACCACCGAACAGCTCCAGAAAACTCAGCAGGAACTCCAATTCCTTGAGCGCGGCGTGAGTGAGGCGGCATATGTACCCACGATGCTCAAACAGTTCGAGCAAACCGCGCTCCAGCGCAACTTGCAGATTGTCTCTATCCGTCCGCAGGTGCAGAACAATGCGCAACCCCAACAGAGCGAGGCTCAGAAAACCGTGCAGAAAGCGTATCAGGAACAACTGTTCGAGATCCAGCTGCGTGGTAAGTTCTGGGATCTGATGAGCCTGCTCAAGAGTCTGGAGTCGTTTCCGAAAATTTTAGCGGTGCAGAGTCTGAACGCGCAGGCGAAGTCGGGCACGGAACAATCTGCCGAGAATCCCCATCTGGAAATTCGGATGATTGTCAAAGCGTTTATTTTCCGCTCGGCGCAGGCGCGCCCCAGCGCGAACACCACGCAGACAGGAGGGTAGCATGGCGAACACAGGAACCCATGAGGCAAAGAAGCCGACGAACCCGAAACAGTTGCTAATTGTGGCGGCACTGTTTGCGGTGCTGGTGTCGGTTGGCGTTCTGCAGTTTGGGGGCTTACTGGGAGGCGGTAGCGCGTCCCGAACAAACACCCCTCAGTCCCCGCCAGCCAATACGGACGGGGCGTCCGCCGGTACGCAATCGTCTCAACCCCGGTCGGCGACCGGAATCCAGCTACCGCCGCTCTCACCGCGCGATCCTTTCCGCCCAACCGTGGTCGCTTCGACGCAACCTAAAGGAAGCAACAAAGTGGTGCGAAGCGGATCAGCATCGCGGCGGGAGGTAGCGGGTACGCCGCCAGTACCGCCTCTGACACTGCCGGGGGGGCAGTTTGGACTACAGCCTGCTGAGGCGTCGTCGCCTGCGGAACCCGAATACCCGAATTATCGAATCACAGGCGTCGTTCAAGGACCGAACTCTGTCGCTATTTTCGCCGACTCTGAAGGACGTCGCCGCTTTGTCAGGCAGGGCGACCTGCTGGAGGAGGGCTGGCGCATTGTCAGCATCCAGCGCGGCTCTATCACGCTACGTAAAGGGAAACGGCAACTCACTGTCCGTGTCGGCGAGTCGACCGCCCCGAATGGAGGCAATGCACTATGAGAACACATAAATATCTTCTGGCTTTCTGCTTGCTGAGCGTGCTGGTTGCTATCCCCGCCCTTGCAACCGGGCAGGTGGTGCAGTCGGTTCGCGTCTCGGAAGAGCGTGGGCAGACCCTGATTACGATTTCGGGCGAGCGGCTGCCACGCCCCACTGTGAAAGTGTGGCGGAAGTATTTTCTAATTTTGGAGTTTGGAGCGCACTTCAGCGGGCGCAACCGAGAAAGCATGCTCAAGACGCCCCACGTCTCTAAACTGCGCTACGGGTGGTTTAGCCATCGCCCCCCTCGAGTACGGGTAGTGGCGACCCTGCGGGGCACGCACCCCTACACACTGGAGCAAACCGCAGACGGCTGGCAGGTACGCCTTGGCAAGATGCAGCCTCTGAGTAAGGCGAGCGAGACGCCATCGCTGGAGCCGACAGAGAAACCGAAAGAGACTGTCGTCGCCAGCACCCAATCCGTCGCGCCATCGCGCACCAAGATGCCTGAGGCTGAAAAATCACAAGAGATGGTCGCTTATAATACAGCGCCGACATCTCCTGCACCGCCGCGTGTCCTTGTCTCGCTGGACTTCGTGAACGCCGAAATCGGCGATGTGCTGAAGGCGTTAGCAATCCAGTCGGGGGCGAACATCGTCACCGCGCCTGATGTAAAAGGCACAGTTACCGTTAGCCTTAGCCGACTGACGGTTGAAGAATCACTGAACCTGATTACGCGACTGAGTGGCTACCGCTACGAAAAAATCGACAATACCTATGTGGTGGGCACGGAGGCGTCGTTGAAGGCGTTTCGTGGCGCAACGGAGCCCCTCGCGCCACCCAAGCCCAGAACCGTTGAGGCGCTTACCTTCAAGGTCGCCAAGCCATCAGAGATTGCGACCTACCTGAGCGCACGCTTCCCTGAACTCAAAGTCACTCCCTCGGGCGAGAAAGGCACCACCTACTTGCTGGTGGAAGGCGAAGCGGAAATCATCGAGCGCGCGCGTGAAGCCGCCTATGCGTTCGAACAGCAGCTCACGGGCAGCGTGGAGATTGTGACGGAAGTGTACCGAGTCAAATACGCTGATTCACGCGACCTCGCCCGGATTATTGTGCAGTTGGTTCCCGGCGTGCAGGTCTCGCTTGGTCCTGACGCGATGCTCAGTCGTGGGGGTACGGGCGCGAGTGGGGCAGCACAGGGCAGTATGACAGGTGGTGAGACGCCCAGCCAGACCGCCCAGCAGATGGGCGCCCCCATGCAGGGCGGGGGTAATGCAGGCGGCGCACAAGGTGCACAACCTCCTAACACCCTTGTGCTGGTCGGTACCGCCCGCGAGGTGCTACGCGCCCTCGAAATCCTGCGCAAAGTCGATGTAAAGCAACCGCAGGTGGTCATCGAGGCGCGCGTGCTGGATGTGTCGGAAGGCAGCCTGCAGTCGCTGGGGCTGAGCTGGAACATCCTCCAGTCAGGGAGGGTCAACACCCTTGACCGCTCAGCGAATCAGCTGCCCCTACCAGATAGCACCACGAACACTCCCAACCAGCAGGGTATCGGCTTCAATCGCGATGGGCAACTCGGGTTAGACTTCACCATCGTCAAAAAGCCCATCGATTTCTCTGTGACGCTGAATGCACTTGCGGAAGACCGGCGCAACCGCCTGCTGGCAAACCCGCGTGTTGCTACCCTGGATGGGCGCCCGGCGACCATCTTCATCGGCGATGAGGTGAACTACGTCAAACTCATCCAGCAGACGCCGCAGGGCGCCAATGTGCAGACCGACTCCGTGCAGGCGGGCATCATTCTGAAAGTGCTGCCCCGCGTGCATGAAGACGATTCCATCACCTTGCAGATTCAGCCTGAAGTGAGCGTCATCACAGGCTTTCTGGAGGTGCCGGGGGGCGGACGCTTGCCTCAGCTCGCACGGCGCAATGCCGATACCACCATCCGCGTAGGCAACGGTGAGACTATAGTAATTGGCGGCTTGATTCGCGAGGCGGATATCAAGACTATCCAGAAGGTGCCGCTGCTGGGCGACCTGCCATTTCTGGGTTATCTCTTCCGTAAAACGACCACCTCACGCGACAAGTCGGAGATTATGATTACGCTGACCGTGCGCGTGATGGAGTGAACTCACTTTGCCTTTACGCCCATAGCGACGCGGACGCTGCTTCGTGCAGCGTCCGCATTCCATCAACAACGCTCTATTGTTTCTTAGCCTTTGCCTGCAGCATCGGGTATCCTTAACAGACGGAGGTAGCGCCGATGGCTGGACATTCCAAGTGGCATAACATCCGTATTCGTAAGGGCAAACAGGACGCTCTGCGCAGCAAACTGTTCACCAAACTCGCGCGCGAGATAACAGTCGCGGCGAAGCAAGGCGGTGGCAACCCCGACGCGAACCCGCGTCTGCGCCTCGCCATCGAGAAAGCCCGCGAGAACCATATGCCCGCCGATAACATCAAACGCGCCATCCAGAAAGGCACAGGCGAGCTGGAAGGAACCAGTTACGAAGAGGTCACCTACGAAGGGTACGGTCCCGGCGGTGTGGCGATTATGGTGGAATGCATGACCGACAATCGCAACCGCACAGTTGCTGATCTGCGCCACCTGTTCTCCAAGCATGGGGGCAATCTCGGCGAAACGGGTAGCGTCGCATGGCAGTTCCAGCGACAAGGTGTGATTACTATTCCCGCTGAAGCGATCAGCGAGGAAGAACTGCTCGAGATTGCGCTGGAGGCAGGCGCAGAAGACGTCCAGCAAGAGGAGGAGTTCTTCCGCGTGATTACCGCCGTAGAAGATTTCCATCGCGTGCGCGAGACCCTGCAGGAGCGAGGGCTACCCATCGCCGAAGCGCAGCTGGAACTGACGCCAACCGCAACGGTGCGCGTGGAAGGTGAGACGGCGCAGAAACTGATGCGTTTGCTCGAGGTATTGGAAGACCACGACGATGTGCAGCACACCTACGCCAACTTTGATATTCCCGATGAGGCGTTTGCTGGCGTCTCCTAAGGCAGGTTGATGTTTGCATGCGCGTCGCGCTGCCCGCTGCGACCCTGCTCGTGCTGGGAGTCAATACTACAATCCTCCTCTGGCTCAATTCGCGCGTGGAGTCGGTGGAGCCTTTTGGCTTTACTCCCGCGCAACCATCCCTGCCGAATGCGATTCTGAGCCTCTTCGTCCACGCGGACTGGCTGCACTGGTTGAAAAACGCGCTGTTTTTGGGGCTGTTTGGATGGTATGTGGAGCGTGCGCTGGGCTGGAGACGGTGGCTGGTTCTCTATTTTCTGAGCGGATTGGGTGCGATTGCCGTTCACTGGGTGATGAGTTTGACACTTCAGCCCTCGCTGTACCAAGAGGGATTAGTCGGCGCGTCGGGGGCGATTTCGGGGCTGGTAGGCTACTTCGCGTTGCGGTTCTACCGCCGGCGGGTGCGGCTGCTGTGGGCGTCGCCGAACCGCTGGGGACTGGCGATTCCGATGTGGGTAGGGGTGGTCTTGTGGGTGGCACTGCAGGGGTTAGGGGCGATCCTGGATGCAGGTCAGCTTACGCCGTCTGAAGTGGGCTACTGGGCACATCTGGGCGGATTTACGATGGGGCTGACGCTCGCGCTCTTGTGGGGCGCAGGTGCTGCAGGCGAACGGGAATATGCCCTACAACAAGCCGAGAATGCTATCCAGCAAGGCGCGGCGGGCGATGCCCTGTGCTGGCTCCAGCACCTGCCCGAGGAACCGCACGCTCTGTACCTGCGAGGGGCAGCGTGGGCGATGCTGGGCGATACCGAGGAGGCATCCACTGCACTTACACAAGCCCTGCAACATGCCCTCGCGTACGGCGACTACCCACTGCTTGCCCAGTGCGCTGACCTGCTCAGTGAGATCCAACGCCTGCATACCTTGCAAGCACCCACTTTGCGTGCCTTATTACAACACGCACAGAAACGTCACGATTTGAAGCATGCCCTGCACTGGCTGGAGATCCTGACGCAGCGTCCCGACGCTCCCGAACGTCCTGAATGGCTGTTGCTACGCGCTCGTTTGCTCCAGCAAAACGGTCAAACGGATACTGCACGCGCCGTGTTGCAGCAAATTATGACCGAACATCCCGATTCGCTCCAGGCAGCGATGGCGAAACTGGAGCGACGGGGATAGCGCGCCTCCAAAAACATCCCCTTGATTCCGATAAAACAGGTATACTTAGGGTAAGACTATGCGAAACCTACTACTGATTGTGGGCTGTGCGCTGCTGATTGGCATGGGAGGGGCACAGGCGAATCCGCCCGAAGCGGTGCAACGCAAACTGACCGCGCTGCGCCAGCTCACCGAGTTCCGCCTCATCCAGCTCGCCGACGAATACTGGCACGACGGACGCCACTACAAGACGATGGCACTGATGTTCGTGCTTATCGAGTACGACCCCTACGATGTGGAAAACATCAGCGGGCTGGCATGGCTATTGGACGGCTATGGCGAAACGGCGCGCGCCATTCAGGTCTACCAGCGGGGCATCCGTCTCAACCCGAACCGCTATGATATTTATTACGACTTGGGCTTCGCCTACTACAACAAGCGTCAGTACGAGCAGGCGTTACCTTATCTGGAGAAGGCGATTGGCTTCGCTAATGTGCCCCAATATGTCTGGAAAACGCTCGCCCACTGCTATGAGCGGCTCGGTCACCTCGAGAAATCGCTGCGGGCGTGGGAAAAGGCGAAGGAATTAGACCCCAGCGACGGTGCAGTGGAACCGAATATGCAGCGCGTGCGTAAAAAACTGGAAGAGGAGCGTGCCAACCGCTCCTGAACAACACTACTCGGGGGAGGAAAACCATGTCGCCGATCGGTTTGCTGATTCTGGTACTGCAGGGGATAGTGATTATCCTGATTATTAACGTGGTGTTCTCGTGGATTCGCTTCGCGGGTGGGCGCGTACCGCGTTATAACCCCGTGGTGCGTTTCATCGACCGCATCAGCGACGCGATACTAGATCCAATCCGGCAGGTGCAGAATCGCTTGCTGCGCAGTGCAGGAATGAGCTATATGCCTATCGACTTCTCACCGCTCATCGCGATTATCTTCATTCAATTCCTGATTGCTTTGTTGAGAGGACTGCAATGAACGAGCTAAGGCGCCTCACGGTGTTGGAAATTGAAACGAAGAAGTTCCGCAAGCGACTGCGGGGCTACGACCCAGTTGCGGTGGACGCCTTCCTGCAGGAGGTGGCAGCGCACTACGAAGAGGTCGTCACCGAGAATCACCGCATGCGCGAGGAGCTGATCGGTCTGCGCCAGGAGGCGGAACGCTACAAGGCGATGGAAGACGCACTCAAAGAGTCGCTGGTGCTGGCGCAGCGCAGCGCAGACGAGACGCGCAGCAACGCGCACAAAGAGGCGGAGCTGATTGTCCGCGAGGCACAGTTGAAAGCGGAACAGACCGTGCGCGAAGCGGAAGAGCGTGTCCAACGCCTGCTCGCCGAAACGGAGACGATTGAGACACGCAAACGCGCTGCCGTGATGGAACTGCGCGCTATGCTATTGACCCATCTTCACGCGCTGGAACCGTTCAGTGAGACGCTCCGCCCCGTCGCGCTCACACAGCCTGCAGAGCCTGCCTCCGAGAACGGCGCAGCGGAGACATCCATAGACATCACCTCTGAAACCCCATAGGCAGGAATTTCCACCCGTTGTTCGAATCCCGCGCTTATGAACATTCGCGAGGCGACTTTCGAGTGGATGCGGGCGCGTGGAATTCGCCACATATTCGGCAACCCTGGCTCGACCGAGCTGCCATTTCTGGTGAGCCTGCCCGACGGCGTGCGCTATGTGCTGGCGTTGCAGGAGAGCATCGCGCTGGCGATGGCAGACGGCTATGCGCAGGCGAGCGGCAAGCCCACGCTCATCAACCTGCATGTAGCACCCGGCTTGGGCAACGCGATGGGCGTGCTGTTCACCGCGCTCAAAAACCGCTCCCCCTTGATTGTCACCTGTGGGCAGCAAGATACACGCCATATTTTTCACGAGCCGCTGCTGTCGGGCGACCTGGTGAGCATGGCGCGCCCCGTCACGAAGTGGGCGTATGAAGTCAAACATGCCACCGATGTGCCCGATGCGCTGGAGCAGGCATATCACATCGCCATGACGCCACCGCGTGGACCTGTGTTTGTCTCGATCCCGATGAACTTCTGGGACGCCCCCGCCGAGCGCCCTCGGACTAAAGAACTCCATACCCCCCATGCACCGCAGGACTTGACGCCTGTACTCGATGCGCTTGCGTCGGCACAGAAGCCCGCGCTGGTATGTGGCGCCGGTGTGGGAGGCGCGAACGCCGTACCGGAAGCTGTCGCGCTGGCGGAGAAACTCGGCTGCACGGTATACCACGCGCCGCTGAACTCGCGGATGGGCTTCCCCACGAACCACCCCCTGTACGAAGGCATGCTGTTGCCCGCCACGCCCCGCCTGATGCAGACGCTTGTTCAGCACGATTTCGTGCTGGTAGTGGGCGCGCCTGTGTTCCTGCTTTATCCCTACTTCCCCGGTGGGCTGCTGCCGTCCGGCGTGCGCGCGATGCTCATCACGGATGACCCCGTCGAAGCCGCGCGTGCGCCTGTGGAGTGCGCTTTCGTAGGCGATACTAAGCTCGCCCTGATGGAACTCGCCGAGCGCACACCCCCACGCGATTACAAGATGCCCTCCCGTGCGGTAGACGAAGCGCGTCGCCGCTCGGAGGCGACCCGCGCTCGAGGTAAGATGGGCGCGTTCTTCGTCTTGCACACCCTCGCCCGACACCTCCCTGAAAACGCTGTCATCGTGGATGAGGCAGTCTCTTCCAGCCTCTGCCTGCGCGAGTTCGTGCGTCTGGGCGCAAGTCACGACTACTACACCTCCGCCAGCGGCGGGCTGGGCTGGGCAATGCCTGCCTCGATTGGCATCAAAATGGCGCAGCCTGACCGTCCCGTCGTGTGCGTGATTGGCGATGGCTCCGTGATGTATTCCGTACAAGCCCTCTGGAGCGCGCGTGAGGAGAACGCCGCCGTGCTGTTCCTAGTGCTGAACAACGGTGCGTACAACATCCTCAAAAGCTTTACGATGGCGTTCTATCCGGGCAACGAGGGACGCATGCAGGGACTGGATGTGCCACATCTGAACCTGGTGCAACTGGCGCAAGGCATGGGTGTTGCTGCGGAGCACGTCACCACGCCCGAAGCCGTCGAGGAAGCAATTCCGCGCGTGTTGCAGTCGAGTCAGCCGACCCTGCTCGATGTGCAAATTGACCCGACGGTGCCCAGCCTCTTTTAACCGAACCTTAATATCGCGCCATCCAAAATAATTTCGTTTCCAAAACCGCGAGCGCGGTTTTGGAGACCCCTGCAGGCGCGCTTTAAGCGGAACCAACGACGCATCCCTCGAGGCGCATTCCTACGCTGGCGTTGCTATTGGTTCGGCATCTGGGGCGGCGTTGCAAGGGCATTATAAAAACTTTTTAAGGAGGCATAGCGATGCATTCTACATGGAGGTTCTGCCGAGCTAATCTACTGGCGGGTTGCTTTGTTGTGAGCAGCTTGGGAGCAGTTGCATGGGCAGATGAGAACACTGCGCCCGCGACGACACCGTCTCCTGCGTCTCGCGAGGAGCGCACCAGCGCGACTCAAGATACTCAGCGCGTACAGGAGCTGCAGCGACGTATCGAGGAGTTGCAGAAGCAGCTGGAGGAGCTGCAGCGCGAAATGCAAGAGGTACGCCTCTATATCGAGGAACAGTCTCAAGAAACCATCCCGGTAATCCAGACCAACCTCACAGAAGCGCTGCGCTTCCGCCCTGGCAACTATATGCAGTTCCAGTGGTTTGATTCGCAGGAGAACCGCCCGGGCGAGGGGTTCCAGATGCGCCGCTTCCGGATCAGTCAGACCAACACGATCGACCCCCGCACGCAGATGCGCCTGTCGTTCGATGTCTCGACGGGTTCACAGCGCATCTCGGCGGAACTCCGCGACGCGCAGCTCATCTGGGACATTGAGCCGACGGTGGAGCGGGTCGGGGTGCAGCTGCTGGCGGGTCAGCAGCCTCTGCCGCTGGGCTACGAGCTGGAGCGTTCTTCAGCGGAGCGCGAAATGCCGGAGCGCGCGCTCTATAACCGCACGATGTTCGCCGGCGAGCGCGGGCGCGGGGTGTTTATGCGCTACGGACTAAGCAACAACTCGTTCGCACACTTCGGTTTCTGGAACAGCCTGAGCTTTCAGGACCCACAGCAGACCGCTGCGAACACCTTCGCGAATGTGGGCAGCACACTGGCATGGCATGCGGGCTGGCGCTACTATACGCTGCAATACGAGTTCGGCGTGGCGGGCTTTTTCGGTCAACGCCCCGGCTTCACTTTCAACGACCCGACGAACAACAACCAGCCGACGCAGGTGCGCAAAGCCGATCGCGAGTTCATCTATGTGGACGCGAGCGTGCTGGATTTCCTGGCTGAGGGACTGACCCTGCGCGGTGAGCTGATGTTGGGCAAAGACCGCGTGCCGACCACGCGTACCGTGAGCGGCGTAACCGTTCCCCGCTTCACCCGCCCAACCAACATTCTGGGCTATCAGCTGCAGGCGACCTATCGCCTGAACTACCGCAACTTCTTCACGGTTCGGTACGATGTGTTTGATCCCAATACGGATCGCCGCAGCCGACGCGATAGTACCACCACCTGGGGCTTCGCCTACAGCTACTTTATCAACCCGAACGCGCGCCTGACATTCGCATACGAAGTTCCCGATGAGGAAGGCACGGAAGTGCGCAACAACGCATGGACTATCCGTCTGCAGTATCGCTACTAATTGGAGGGAGGTAAACGATGAAACGCAAGCAACTCTTTGTGGCTCTTGGGAGTATCACGGCGCTGGTCGGCTTGACCGCGTCGAGCTGGCTGAGCCAGCAGAGCGTTACTGTTAAAGGCTCTGACACAATGCTGATTCTGAATCAGCGCTGGGCGGAGGCGTATGGGCGCGTGAATCCGCGCGTGAGCGTCTCCGTTACGGGAGGCGGTTCGAGCATTGGGATTAATGCCCTGATTAACGGCGTGACGGACATCTGCGCGTCTTCGCGCCCGATGCGTAAATCGGAGGTAGACCGCGCGCGCAGCCGCGGCGTAGTGGTCAACGAAATCCCCGTCGCGCTGGACGGGCTGGCGGTCTGCGTGAACGAGTCGAACCCTGTCGAATCGCTCACGATGGATCAGCTGCGCCGTATCTACATCGGGCAGATTACCAACTGGCGTCAGGTGGGCGGGCCCGACTTGCCGATCGTAGTGTTCAGCCGCGACAGCAACTCAGGCACCTACGGCTTCTTCCAGCAGAATGTGCTGAAGAACCAGAACTGGGGGCGTGGCGTACGCTTTATGCCCTCCACCAGCGAGGAGGCGCGTGAAGTGGCGCGCACCGCAGGAGGCGTCGGCTACGGCGGCGTCGCGTACTTCAAGAACCGACCGGGAATCAAAATCCTCAAAATCGCTGCGAAGGAGGGTGAAACTGCCTACGCGCCGACCGAGGAGAATGTACGCAGCCGGAAGTACCCCATCTGGCGCTATCTCTACTTCTACACCAATGGCAAACCCCGCGGTGAAGTCGCTAACTTCATCAACTGGGTGCTGTCCAAAGAAGGACAGGCGCTGGTGGAAGATGTCGGCTACTATAGCCTGAACCCTTAAGTTGAGTATGTAGGGGCAGGGAAGCCCTGCCCCTACTGAAAATTTCAATGTGGCGTATCCGACTGTTCGATAACCTGGTGCAAACGGCGACATGGATGGCGGGTGGCTTGCTCATCCTGACTATCCTTGCCGTGTTTTACTACCTGTTCGCCGAGTCGCAGTATGCGTTTCGGCGGTCGTTTCCGTTCGGCTTCCGCGTTGCGCTGCAGCCACCCGACAGCGAGTACCGTGACGAGATCTCGATGGATCCGACGGCTTCGCTGCTGGCGACGCACCGCGAAGGCAGCGACGAGCTGGACGACGCCGAAGACGCCACGCGCCTGCCCCCGCACGACGAACTCGCCACGATGCAGCCGCTGGTCACGGCAACGGCGCAAACGGCGGACCCCGCACGGCTTCGCCCCGACGAACTGTTTCGCGACTGCATGCGTGCCCCGAAACGCGCTGAGCAGGGCGAACGGTTCCTGCTGCTCGCCTTCGCGACGCCCACCTACAAGGGCGACCGTATGGAACTGGCGTGGGAGCCTGATGTCTCCTTTGACCCTGCCTACGCACCCTACGAGTATCGCCTGAGGCTGGTGCGCGCCCCTGAAGGCGTAAAAGTAGACCCAATAGAGATCGACCTGCGCCAGCAACCGAAGGGACGCATCGAGCTGCCTGTGTGGCGGGCACGCTCGCAAGAAGAGTGGCTCAAGGGCTACCTGTTCGAACTGG
>JAOAFW010000026.1 GCA_026416065.1 Fimbriimonadales bacterium | reverse complement strand
CAGCGGCACCGCGCACGCGCTTGCCACACGCTTACAAAACGCCCTGAATACTCCGCGCGAACCCGTCTACCCCGTACCTGCGAACCGCCGTCTCGAGGACACCCAGTTCGCGACTGGCGTGATTCGGATCGGCAGCGAGTTTGGCACACACCGCCTGCTGCTGGATGGACCTTATGACTGGATTGAGATTACCCACCGTGCGAAAAGCCGTGATGGATTTGCTTATGGTGCTGTACGTGCCGCGGAATGGCTGGTCGGACGCACCGGATTCTACACTTTTCAGGACGTACTCAACGAGATACTTACCTATCAGGAGGAACACTCATGAGAACACCGCCGTTTCGAGGGTTGGGCGTGGCGATGGTCACGCCGTTCACGCGCGATGGAGCCGTCGATGAGCCTCGTCTGCGCGCGCTGGTAGATTGGCTGATTGAATCGGGCGTCGATGCGCTGCTACCTGTCGGCTCGACAGGAGAGGGCGCAACGCTGACTCACGAAGAACACCGTCGTGTGATGGACATCGTGTTGGAACAGGCGAACGGGCGTGTACCCGTCTGTCCCGGAGCGGGCAGCAACGCGACTCACGAAGCCGTCGGGTTGGCGCAACACGCCAGGCGCGCGGGCGCGACCGCTGTGCTGTCCGTAACGCCGTACTATAACAAGCCCGAACCTGAAGGCTTGCTACGCCACTATGCCACCATCGCCGAGCAAGCCGACATCCCGATTATCCTGTATAATGTGCCCCCCCGCACCGGACGCAACTACTCTCCTGAAGTGATTCTGCACATCGCACAGGAAGTGCCCCACCTTGTGGGTGTGAAAGAGTCCAGCGGGAACATCACCCAGGCGCTGGAGATTCTGGGCAGTCGTCCGCCCGGCTTCGCTGTTTACGCAGGCGACGACATCTTCGCGGCGCCCACGATACTGATGGGCGGCGAGGGCGTCATTTCGGTAATCGGCAACGAGCTACCGGAGTGGACGGCGAAGATGGTGCATGCGGCACTACGGGGCGACGCCGAGACCGCGCGTCAGTGGCACTACCGACTTCAGCCCCTGATGCAGGCGAACTTCTGGGAGACGAACCCCGCACCTGTCAAGTGTGTGATGGCGATGCTGGGACGAATCGAGGAGAGCCTGCGCCTGCCACTCACGCCCGTCAGCGAACGCACACGCGAGCGGCTACAGCAACTCCTGCGGGAAATGGGCGTACTGGGCTAAAAAATGGTCGGGGCGGGCAGATTCGAACTGCCGACCTCTCCCACCCGAAAGGAGCGCTCTACCATGCTGAGCTACGCCCCGACCGTGCGCGCTAATTGTACCCTATCACGCCTGTAGGCGTCAAGGGGCGAAAACTCATAGCGTCCGCGTCTCGCGGACGCAAATGCTTGTGGGCAGGATGCCGACGCTACGAACCCACTGCGCGTAGCGTCGGCGTCCCGCCGATGAACCAAAACCCAGATCAGTGAAACTCGATATCCCCGTACAGCAGCTGGATATACGCAATCTGCCCCAGGTGATAGGTCAGGTTCCAGTGGTGAATCAGGCAGCCTTCGGCGAGGGTGTAGGTTCTGCCCCACGGCGCGACGGCGGTCTGAGTCAGTTCCGCCTCCGAAAGCGACTCGACGACATGGAGCAGCTTCTGCGTGTTCTCGCGCAGGGCTTGCTCACAGGCGTCCAGCGTAGTAAGCGACTCCGCCTGCGCCCAGTAAGGCGCGTACTGCTCCATGCTGGGCGGCGACTGAGGACGCTCCTGCAGCCATGCCGCCAGCGCAGCCGGCAACACCGCACACTCCTGCAGAATCTCCAAAGCGGAACGCGCATGCTCTGCGGGGCGCCATGTCAGTTTGTCGCCGGGAATAGCTTTCGCATAACGGAGGAGCTCATCGATTGCGTCCAGTGTTACTTTAGAAACCAGTTGTTTGAATGGCATCATAGACCTCCATGCTTAGTTTCTCGGAGTGTCCCCACTCTCCTGCAAGGGGTATAACTGCACCGATGGCGTTCTTGAGATACCAATCGCGGATAATGTATCAGCTGCTGTTATGGGCAGGGCTGAGCCTGCTTGTCGGATTAGCGATGCTCTTTGCTGCGCAGGAGTGGATGCGCGCTTTTGGAGGAATGACGGTGGCATGGGCGGTCGTGAACGCGCTGATTGCGTTGTTCGCCCTCATGGGGATCCGCCGAAAAATGGCGCAGAACGCGGACCCCGCAACCGTAGCGAAATGGACACATCAACTCCTGCGCTTGCTGTGGATTAACGCAGGGCTGGATGTTATCTACATTCTGGTTGGTGTCGGCTTGGTGTACTGGTACCCCACCCAACCGACGCTCAATGGCTTTGGTTGGGCAGTCGTCATTCAGGGCGCGTTTTTGCTGGTCT
>JAOAFW010000420.1 GCA_026416065.1 Fimbriimonadales bacterium | reverse complement strand
GTTCGGCGAAGCTGACGCCCAGCTCGGCCGTGGCGAGCGCGGGCGCGTCGTTCACGCCGTCGCCTGCCATGCCCACGCGCCCGAATCGGACACGCAACGCCTCAATTGCTTGCGCTTTCTCGTGAGGCAGTAGCTCGGCATATTGCTCCCGAACGCCCGCTTGCTGCGCGATGGCGGTCGCGGTGGCGGGCGTATCCCCTGTAAGCAAGACGGTGTGAAGCCCCAGTTGGTGCAGTTGCGCAACGGCATGCGCCGCTTCCGGGCGAATCACATCGCGCAGGGCGAACACAGCACGGGGCTGATGGTCAAACAGCACGACGGTCGTCAGTCCCTGCGCCTCCAGCTGCTCCAGAACCGCCTCCAGCGACTTAGAACAGGCGTCGTACTGCTCCACAAAGCGATGGTTGCCCATTCGAAAGGTTTTGCCGTCCACCACGCCCGTCATACCCAGTCCGGGCGTCGCCTCGAACGACTCCAGCGGACGCGCGGTTGCGCCCTGATGCTGGCAGTAGTCGCGTATCGCCTGCGCAATCGGATGCTCCGAATGCATCGTGAGGCTGAGGGCGACCTCCAGATGACTTTGCAGGGGCTGCCGGTCAAGGCTCCGGGCGTGTTCCACGCGATGTTTGCCGTAGGTGAGCGTGCCGGTCTTATCGAGTGCGAGCGTGCGCAGGGTCGCTGCCTGCTCCAGCACGGCTGCGCCTTTGACCACGGTGCCGTGTCGCGCCAAGCCGCTGAGCGCGCTGAGTAGCGTGACGGGCGTGCTAATCACCAGCGCGCAGGGACAGCCCAGCACCAGAAACACCAGCCCGCGATAGAGCCACTCCGCAAACGGCGCATCGGTGAGTACGGGGGGCAATACTGCCACACCTGTCGCCAGTGCGAGCATCAAGGGGGTGTAGATTCGCGCGAAGCGATCCATAAAACGGTCTACCTGCGCTCGCCGTGCCTGCGCCTGCACCACCGTGCGGGCGATATGCGCGACCAGAGTCTCATCGGCAGTCGCGGCGACCTCGATTTCCAGCGAGCCGTGCAGGTTCATCGAACCGGCGTAGACGGCATCGCCCGCCGATTTCTCCACTGGCGCGCTCTCGCCGGTGATAGGGGATTGGTCTACGGCGGACGCGCCTGCCACAACGGTTCCGTCCAGCGGGATACGCTCACCTGGCTTGACCCGCACGCGCTGTCCGACGCGGATTTGGGCAATTGGCGCGGTTTGCCATTCGCCGCTTGGGTTCTGCACGGTCGCCTCAGTGGGGGCGAGTTCGAGCGCGGCGCGCAGGCTACGCTCGGAGCGTTCCGAAGCGCGCTGTTCCAGCAACTCGGCGAGCGCGTAGAGCGTCAACACGACGGCTGCCTCGCCCCACTTGCCCAGCGCGATAGCGCCTGCGCCTGCCAGCGTCATCAGCAAATAGATGTTGGGGCGAAAGCGCATCAAGGCGGAGAGACCCTGTTTGAGCACTTCACGCCCTGCGATGACAATCGCCGACGCTGCCAGCAGTGCGGGCACAAGTTCGGGCAATCCCAGCCATTCGGCGGCCTCCGCGCCCAGCGCAAGCGTCAGCCCGACGCCGATTTGCCAGTTCTCGCGTCGGGCTTGGGCACAACTGCCCCCACACGCACACGATTGCGCCATAGGGGGATTATACCGCCTGCTAATCCCACTCCTCACAATAGTTCGGGCGCGGGTAGCACATCAACAGCATCCGGTTCGGATCGCCCTGTTTGGGGCGGCTGGGCCAGCCAAAAAAGCTGCTGCGCCCATGATAAACGCCGCCCTGAATCAACCACACGGGTGTTAGTCGCCCCTCGATTGTGTGCGGGCGTGCCGAAATTTGAAGCATGTCTCCCCGCCGGGCGGCGTCGGCACGCACACGCGCCGTAAACGCCCGAACATGCCCGTCCACGAAGCTCGCCTGACCACGCCCGAGGTAGCGCGACTCCTCGCCCATGAACACCTGGTCGGGAACCTGAACGCGATGCCCGTGGCGCGGTGCAACCCCACTGAACGGCTCGAATCGTCCCCCGTCTTCCGAACCCAGCCACCCGTCGAACCAGAACCCCGTACTCGCCGGGAACGGCAGTTTGGCCAAATGAACGGGCGGGACCTCCGGGTAGGTCACCGCGTTCACCGTAAGGCACCAGTTGGGCATGAGGGCGACTTGGGACGGCTCGCCGTCGCACAGGGGCGTCGCCACAGGACGCGCCGTACGCAGCGCGGTCAACTCGGTTGGCTGCGCCTCTGCTGGGCACAACGCCACCCGATAGTCGCGTAGGTAGGGGAAAAGGCTCCCCCATACGGAACGCAGACATGACCTGTCTGTGCCCGCGACGCGATAAAACGCCAGGGGGAAGCACTCGTCGTGATCCTGAACATAGAGCAACGTCGCCTTGCTCAGTTGACGCAGGTTCGAGGCGCACACGCTTGCCTTGCTGGCATGGCGCGCCGCGGCGAACACCGGCAACAATAACCCCGCCAGCACCGCCAATATCGCACACACAATCAGCAGCTCAATCACCGTAAAACCCCGTAGTTTGGACATAAGACACCCCCAAAGAGGTCAGTTCAGGGAATAAACAGAAGGTCTTTCGCAGAAGCCAAAGCAACCTGTGGGGATTATCGGACAATGGGCATGGGAACTGGAGTCGGGCGCGAGGCGATGGACACGAGGTTTCAAAGCAGGAGATTACGGTTCGAACTCGAACTCCAGTGGCGGAGGGAGAAAATGCTCATCACAACACTGCCAGAAGTGCCCGGCTACCGAATTGTGAAGGTACTGGGCGTTGTAAAAGGCAACACCGTGCGGGCGACTCATTTTGGAAAGGATTTTTTAGCCGGTTTACGGCAGATAGTCGGCGGCGAGCTAAAGGAGTACACGGAGATGCTCTCCAACGCGCGTGCGGAGTCGGAGCGGCGCATGCTGGAAGAAGCGGCGCGACTGGGCGCGAACGCCATCGTGAATGTGCGGTTCGTGTCGGGCAACATCACCGCGAACGCGGCGGAAATCCTGGTGTACGGTACCGCGGTTGTCGTCGAGCCGGTACAAGGAGAGAGCTAAATGCGTCTGCAGGGGCGCGTGGCGTGGATTACGGGCGCAGCGCAGGGACTGGGCGAGGCGTTGGCGTATCGCCTGGCGCAAGAGGGTTGTAGTGGACTCGCGCTGAGCGACATTCAGACCGAGAAGCTGAACGCGACTGCCCGTGCGATTCACGAACAACACCCCCACTGCGAAACGCTCGCGCTGCCCTGCGACATTCGGCGCGAGCAGGAAGTGGCAGACGCTGCGCGGCAAATTGCGCAGCAGTTCCGTAGGCTGGACATCCTGATTGCGAACGCGGGCGTCATCCACTCCGCCGAGCTGACCGAGATGACGCTGGAGCAGTGGCAGTGGCAGATTGATGTGAATCTGACGGGCTACTTCCTGTGCGCTCGCGAGGCGGCGAAACTGATGAAGCAACAGGGCGGCGGCGTGATAATCCAGATTAACTCCAAATCGGGGCTAAAGGGGAGCTATAAAAACTGCGCCTACGCCGCGAGCAAGTTCGGCGGGATTGGACTGACGCAGAGCATCGCGATGGACTTAGCGCCTTACGGGATACGGGTGAACGCTGTGTGTCCGGGCAACCTGCTTGACTCGCCGATGTGGCAGGGCACACTGTTTGAGCAGTACGCGCGGAAGTGGGGCTTACCAGAAGACGCTGTGCGCCGCTACTATGAGGCGCAGGTTCCGCTGGGGCGCGGCTGCGCCTACGACGATGTGGCGAACCTCGTGGTGTTTCTGGCGTCGGACGAGGCGAGCTACATCACGGGCGAGGCGTATCGTGTGGCGGGGGGGCAGTTGTAGTTATATTTGTTGGATAAACAAAAGCCGTGATTTCATCGGCGAGACGCCGACGCTACGCATGCGCCCAGCGGAGCGTCGGCGTCCCGCCGATGCGCGGCATTACTCGCGCGGGGCGCACTCTTGGTGCACCCACCCATATCCTGCACGGCTTGTGATAAGCTGTCCCGGATGAATCGGGCGGGCACACCCGCGACAGAAGCCGGGATAACGTGCCTCAATCACCCGGCGCGTAGCACGCTGCTGACGATCGCGGCACCCCGCATGCACCCAGTCGCCCCAGCGTGGATGGCGCGTGATGGGGTCGCCCGGGCGAATGGACGTACCGCAGCCAGTACAAACTTGACGGTAGCGGGCAGGAATCACACGCGGCGGCACTGCAAGGGGACGCGGAGGGACAGCGGGTTGGGCTACCTCGGCAGCAGAGGGCTCACGCACGCGCGGCGCCGCCAACGCAACGATAAACTGACGCAAAGCCTCACGGTAAGGGGTACGCGCAGGCGGGTCAGCGGGCGAGTCGTTTTGCGCCCCCTGTCGGCGTTGCTGATTCTCTTGCCAGCGACGGTTCAAAGGTATCGGTTTCGCCATCGTTTAGCTCCCTCGTGGGGCGGGAATCGGTTTCCCGCGTCGCTTTCGCTTGTGCGCCTGCTGGATGTATCCCCTCAGCCCATACATCCCCTGCCCCAGCAAACTGTCAGAATGCTCCGAGCAGAGCATGCAATCCAGATTGCGCTCGGCGCGGGCGGGGAACGCCTGCTGCTGGAGTAGATCGTAATAGATATACGGCTGCACCGGCGCGCACCCCGTGGCTAATTTTACCAGTTCCCACGCCAGCAGGTTCCCCACCACGCCGTTCAGGAACACCACCTGTGGGTTGGGTATAGGTTCACCCTGAATGTAGCCGCCGAGGAGAGAGAGTGCGCGCTGGTGGGGCGTGAGTTGCTCCTCCACGCTCTGGCGGATTCCACGCTCCACACAGGCGAGGCAGGCAGTTTCGCCGGGAATAATCGTCTGCACCTGCCCCCCGCCTTGAGCCAGTTTGCCGTCCTTGCTGCGCACGCCCACGCCTGCGTCCAGATAGGGAATTAGGGCAACCATCGCGACGGTGTTGAGGTACTGGCGCACGACCGCGCTGTCTACCGCGCCGATAATTACATCACAACCGAGCAGGTGGGAAAGGGCTTTGGGCGAACGGGCGTCGTAGGGCAGCGGTGTAATCGTGCGTGCTTCGGGTGGGCGCGCGCGATTGAGCCGTTGTGCGAGGACGCGCACCTTGCGCCAGCCCCGCTGCGCCTGCGCATAACTGGCGCCCACCACGCGATTGAGATTGCTCAGCTCCAGTCGGTCAGGGTCGATGAGCAGGATCTGCCCCACGCCCAAGAGCGCGAGCGCGTGTGCAATCTGCGAACCCAAGCCGCCTGCGCCCACCAGCGCGACGCGCAAATGGCTCAGCATCGCCTGCCCCTCCGCACCAAACGCTCGAATCTGGCGGTCGTACACGGTTTGTTCCGCCTCATCAAGCCAGAGCGGCTTCTGTCCCGTGCCGTAGCGCGTCTCGAGGGGCGCGCGCAGCACACGCAGTCGCACAATCGGCGCGATGCGCGCGCGTTGATAATCCCAGAACCGCCCCTCGAAGCTCATATCGTTGCCGAACACGAGACTGCCATGCCGAAATGGGGGCGACATGCGCTGCGTCGTCTGGAACTTCTGCAGGTCGCTGCGGTCGTCGATGGCTGAAAAGCGCGGATTGACACTCCAGGGGTGCGTGTGTGCTTCCAGCAGGCTGTAGCCCTCACGGGCGCAGCGCAGGAGCAGGTTATACACGAACTCCGGGCGCGTTTCCACGAGGCTGGCAGAGCGCTCCGCATACGCCTCTTCGGACACGGGCACCACTTCACGCGCGAGAAATACCACACGCGACTCGCTCTCGAGCGTGCGACAGAGCAGGAAACACTTGGTCTCCACGCTACAGTCAGCGAGCAAGGTCGCGCGCAGGCGCGTCCACACAGCAAGGGGAATTCGAACTTCACTAATCATCGGAACGGGTCATCATCGAGGTCGTCCAATTCCTCAACTGCCGCGAAGAGTTCCTGCGAGGTGCGTTTCCAGCGTGTGAGTGCGCCGCGGATGAGTTCACAGACGCTTAGGAGCGAGTGCCCGTTTAGCGGGTTCGCGGCAGGTTTCCAGCTGCGAATGTGCAGGCAGCACCCTGTCCAGCCCTTCATCTGTGGTGGGGCATCTACCAGTTCGCTGGCGCGATTTGGGTCATGATGTGTGTCATTATAAAACACATGGCTCGGCTTGCTTCCGTCGGCGAGGCGCAGATTATCGTCCACGTAGAACCAATCAGGCGGGGTCTGGGGATAGTTTGGCGGTAGCAGAATGAGCACATCGGTTCGCTCGTAGTTATAGCCGGGCGGAAGTGGGAAGTCCTTGACGACCACCCAGCTGCCGTCTTCGTCGTCGTAGTCTGCGCTCTTGGTCTGCGAATAACGCGCCGCCGCGAGCGCGACTTCGTACGCAATCCGTTGAATGCGCGCGTCCATTGCTTAGCAGGTTCCGTCTTCCCAGCGCGGCAGCTGCTCAATCGACGGCACGCGCTCGAGAACCTCGTCGGGCGTGGGCAACGGCATGTCCAGCACCATCGGATCGTTCTCCGTGTTGGGCAGAACAGGCTTCAGCGTAATCTCGAACTCGGTGTCGTTGATGCGCACCTTCTCCTTGACTGTGCTTGCGTTTGCCATCGTGATATACCCCCATGTGGTCAGATACTGCAATTATACCCCATCCACCCTGAAAAAGTTTCCAGTGTGGGGAGCAGGTATAATCCTTCTCGGAGGCGAAAACCATATGCAAAACGGCAACGGCTCTATCCGCACCATCCGTTTGAAGGTGCGTCGGCAGGACGGACCAAACCAGAAGCCCTATTGGCAAGAGTTCAGCCTGCCGTATCGCCCGAACATGAATGTCATCTCCTGCCTGATGGAGATTCAGCGCAATCCCGTCGATAGCAGTGGTCGCGCTGTGTCGCCCCCCGCGTGGGAAGCCGCGTGCCTGGAGCAGGTCTGCGGCACCTGCACGATGGTGGTGAACGGCATGGTTCAGCAGTCCTGCGCCGCGCTGATTGATCAGGTGGGCGTGCACAAGGGGGATACTATCGAGGTCACTCTGGAGCCGATGAGCAAGTTCCCCGTTGTGCGCGACCTGATAGTGGATCGCAGTCGGATGTTCGAGGCGCTGAAGAAACTGCAGGCGTGGGTCCCGATGGACGGCTATCACGATTTGGGTCCGGGCCCGCGCGTGGACGATGCGACGCGCGAGTTGCGCTATGCGTTCGCTCGCTGTATGACCTGCGGCTGCTGTATGGAGGCGTGCCCGCAGTATAACGAACATTCGGCGTTCATCGGACCTGCCCCGATTGCGCAGGCGAAGCTGTTCAACCTGCACTACGCAGGCGCGACACTGGCGAACGAGCGGCTGGAGGTGCTGACGGGACCCGAGGGCATCACGGGCTGCGGCAACGCGCAGAACTGTGTGAAGGTCTGCCCGAAGGGTATCCCGCTCACTCGCGCAATTGCCGAGCTACACCGCGACACAACCGTCTACCGCCTGAAGAAGTGGCTCGGTATCATCCCCGATAAAGTGGTAGGCGAGGGCGCGGAATAATGCGCATCTTGGTCACGAACGACGACGGTGTATACGCGGAGGGGATTCGGCTGCTGGCGCAGCGGCTGAAACCCCTCGGCGAAGTGTTCATTGTTGCGCCCGACCGCCCGCGCAGTGCGACGGGGCACTCGATCACGCTGCACAAGCCCCTGCGCCTGCACCGCATTCATCTGCCCGACGGTTCGGTCGCCTACGCCACGAACGGCACACCGACGGACTGCGTGACGCTCGGCGCGCACGCCGTGCTGAACCATCAGGTGGACTTAGTCGTGTCGGGCATCAACGCCGGACCGAACCTCGGGTGGGACTTGACCTACTCCGGCACGATTGCCGCGGCGATTGAGGGCGCGATTCACGGCATCAACTCGTTTGCGGTCTCGCTGGCGGCGGAGGAGGTGCTGCCCTTAGCCCGCGCGGAGTCGACGAACGAGCCGTTCCAGAGCGAGTTGCCCCCGATGCACTACGAGACCGCCGCGCTCGCCGCACTGAACATCGCTCGCCTGCTGCGCGAGCATCCGCTGCCGGAGCATACCTTCCTGAATGTGAATGTGCCGAACCTGCCCATCCACGAAATCAAGGGCTACCAGATTACCGCCTGTCTCTTATACACATCT
>JAOAFW010000396.1 GCA_026416065.1 Fimbriimonadales bacterium | reverse complement strand
TATCGCGCCCGTAGGTTTCCACCCACTGGCTGCGGTCGCCGGGCAGGCGATAGAAGCGCAGGCTGTCCGCCTGACGGTCGATGATTTGCAACAGGCGCAGCTTGAGGGTGTTGAGCTGGTTCTCGGTGAGGCGGCACTCGAACACCGATTTTTGCACGCGCTGCCCGTAGGCTTCACAGGCTTTGGCGACCTTGCGCAGGCGTTTGCGCCCCTGCGGGGTAACGGTCTCCACATCGTAGCAGATGAGAATATTCAGCCGCATTCTGTTGACCTCCGTTTAGCGAATGAGGAACGGTTCGTAGGCGGGGGCGTCGCCGCGCAGCACGCGCGCGAGTCGGCGCGCCTGCAACTGGGGAATCAGTCCCCACGGGACTGGCTCCGCCGCGTCGGGATGCTGTACGGTCTCGCGCTTGCGCTCTTGATACGCCTGCAAGACGGTGCGCCGCCCTGCCTCGTTCAGATACACCGCATTCGGGCGCGAGAAGTCGAACTGGTCGGGGCGGATCTGGTTCTGGTTAATCAGGCGCACCACGAGGCGGTCGATGAAAGCGGGACGCATCTCCTCCATCAGATCCAACGCGAGCGCGGGACGGCCGGGGCGCAGCGCGTGGAGGTAGCCGACCTGATAGTCCAGCCCCACCGATTCCAGCGCGCTGGCGTACTCCTGGCTGTAGACGGTGTAGAGGAACGAAAGCAGGGCGTTGGTGCGGTCTTGGGGTGGACGGCGGTTGCGCCCCTGAAAGCGGAACGATTCGCGCTGCTGGCGTATCAACAGGTCGAAATGCCCGAAATAGACGCGCGACGCGCTGCCTTCCACCCCGCGCAGGTCATCGAGGGTGCGCGACTCGGGTACCTGCTCAAGGTAACGTCCGAGCTGCTCGATGGCTTGCTCTAAGATTGCCGCGTTCTGGGGATAGTCGCGCATGTGGCGGCTCAGCACCTGAATCTGGTTCTGAATTTTGCCTGCGATGAACTGTCGGGCGAGGCGGAGCGTGCGCTCAGGGTCGCTGAGCGTCAGGTGCTGGGCGCGGCGCAGCAGCACATTGCCGCTTTGGGCGCCCTCGAGTCGTCCCTGAAAGCGTCCGTACGCATCCATCCAGACCACCGCAATGCCGTGGCGGGCGCAGTGCGCAATCAGCGGCGAGCTGAGCTGGATGTTGCCCAGCAGCACAATCGCCTGCAAGTGGTGCAACGGCACATAGCGCAGCGAGGAATCGGGATGCTCGATCGCCAGATTCTCGTTGCTCAGGCGCAGGTGGGCATTCTCCAGCGTGATGTAGATGGTGTTGTTGATCTCGTAAGTCATGCGTCCCCCTTCAGACAGCAGAGATTTACTACGCTTAGAAAATAGTAAAAGTTCCAGTTTGCGAAGCGGTCGTGTCCCGGTTCAGGTACACTTTGGGTTATGGCACGCGACCCGAAACCGCTGAAAGCGAAACTGGACGCCCTGTGCGAGCGGCATCGCGGCGTGATGGGCTATAGCCTCTATCACACCAAGCATAACCATCGGATCCACTATCGCGGGGACGAGATCTTCCCGACCGCCAGCACCATCAAGGTCGCCGTGATGAGCAAGGCGCTGGAGGAGATTGACGCGGGGCGGCTGAGCTACAGCGAGAAGTTGCCCATCACCGCCGACGACATTCGCGACGGCTCGGGGCTGCTGCAGTTTTACAAGGAGAACCAGTCGGTGGAGGTGAAGTTGCTGCTGCACCTGATGATTACCGTCAGCGATAACACGGCGACGATAATGCTGGCGCGGCGGCTGGGCACCGTGGAGGTGAACCGTCATCTGGAGCGGCTCGGCTTGCGACAGACCAAGCTGCTGGCGTTGCACCCGCCCGACGACGCGGCGTTGAAAGCCCTGCGCGACACGTGGGGGATGGGCATGTGCACTCCCAACGAGATGGTGCAGCTGCTGGACGCCATCCGCACGCACAAAGCTGCCTCGCCCGCCGCGTGCGACCGCATGCTGCGCATCATGAGCCATCAATATTACGACGACTTGATTGGGAGTTCGGTGCCGCCGTGGGTCGTGGCGTGTCTCAAGTCGGGCGCGATTAACCGCTCGCGCTCGGATATGGGCATCATCTTCGCACCGTCGGGAGCCTACGTTCTGGCGGTGTTCACCAAAGAGAACGAAGATACGCGCTGGACGCCCGATAACGAGGCGGAAGTGGCAATCCGCGAACTGGCGCAGACCGTGTGGCGGTTCTATCATCCGCGCGATTCGTGGCGTCCCCCAAAAGGTTCTGAGAAACTTGCCGTAGGGTATGGAGGAGCATAAACCATGAGTACTGTGGATCCTGCCATCGAACAGCGTCGCAACGTGCGCACCACCCGTTCACTGATACTACTGACTATCTTCGGGTTGCTTGCGCTCTTTTTTGCGTTGAACTTCCGTATCGTGGTGGTGAACGGTCCCTCGATGTTGCCGACCTATCAGGACGGCGACCGTCTGCTGATGACGACCGCCTACTGGCTATTTGGTTCTGTGCAGAAGGGTGATGTAGTGGTGATTGTACGTCCGACCGGCGAGCTGTTGATTAAGCGTGTGGTTGCGCTGGCGGGCGAGCAGGTGCCGGAGAAATACTGGACGCCGTTGGTATATATGATGGGCGGGCGCGTACCCGAAGTGCACATCTTTGTGGGGGGTGATAACCTGGCGGGTTCGGAGGACAGCCGTCAGCTGGGTGCGCTGCCGTTGAGTTATGTGCAGGGCAAAATTGTGGGCGCTCGGGGGGCGCTGCCTTGATCTCCTGGAACACGCTGGAGTCGGTGTGGGCAGGGCGACGGATGCGCTTTTTGCCTGCGGAAGATGCGACGGTGTTGCTTCCGCCGTGCTACGTGGTGGTACTGATTACTGACGGCGCAGGGCGCTACCTGCTGGCGAACATTCGTGGGCGGGGCTACTGCGCCCCCAGCGGGCGGATCGAGCCGTGCGAGACGCCCGAAGCCGCTGCCGTGCGGGAAGCCTACGAGGAGTCGGGCGCAGTCGTTGAGCAGCTCCACTGGCTGGGAACCTATCTGCTGGAGCCGTGCAGTGAGCGGGAGCCGTCGCCTTGCAGCGCGCCCGTGTTCCTAACGCTTGCAGTGCGGCTCGATGCGCTGCAAGCCGAGTCGGAGTCGCAGGGCGTCCGCTGGGCGACACCGGATGAGTTACCCGCGATTTATTACGACTGGTCGCCCCTGATTGAGGCGGTTTTCAACTATGCAGAGGAACGGCGTCAAGCACTCTGGGAACGGCAAGGCGAAGGTTAAGCCGCGTGCGCCGCAGTGGGCGTCGTGGGCAGCGGGGCTGACCGGCGGGGGCGTCGCGCTTGTGGCGTGGCTGTCGGGCAGCGTCTATGTGGGTGCGCGTCCCGTCGCCCCCGACGACACGCTCATCGCCCTGCTCTGGAACGCGGATATGCCCCTGATGGGCGCGTTCCTGGCGAGCCTGCTGATCCTGTCGGGCTTTTTCGTCGCCGCATGGAACGCCGAGATGTGGCGACTGCCCATCGGACGCTTCCTCCTGCCGTTCGTGCTGCTCGTGGTGTGGATGGGCGCGTCAACAGTAGCAATGCAATCAGGCTGGGCGGGACTGCTGCGTATCGTGCAATGGCTTATCGGACTGATGGCGGTGTTGACCATCGCGGCGGTGGTGCGTCGGGGCACGGCGGCATGGCTGGTAATTGCGCCGCTGGTGGTTAGTGCGAGCCTGCTGGGGCTGCGCGCCTGCAGCGAATACCTGCTGAACGCGCTGGGGGGAGTACCAAACTGGCGTGTGTTCGCGAGTTTTTTCAACCCGAACCTGCTGGCGGGCTATCTGGCGATGAGCGCGCCGCTCACGCTGGGACTGCTCCTGATGGCAGGGCGCGAGCTGCCCGAGCCGCGCCGACGTGCGTATACCGCACTGCTCACTGTGGGGCTGTGGCTGCAGCTGAGCGCGCTCGCGCTTACGGCGTCGCGGCTGGGCATGCTCTCCTTTCTGGGCGCAGCGGTCGTGTTTCTGGCAATCGCGGGCGCGTGGAAACTGCTCGCGCGCGACTTCGTGATGCGCCTTCTGGTAGTCGGTGTGTTGCTGCTGGGGGTGTTCTGGTTCAGCACGCCCGCCACACAACGGCTGACTCCGCAAGCCGCCGCGCAGGATGTGCATTCCGGCGCGTTCCGCCTCGAGACATGGAAGGGAACCGCGCGCGCCGCGCTTGCCAACCCGATCTTGGGCGTCGGTGCGGGCGCGTTCGAGTGGCAGTATCCACGCTATGCCGAAACGGGCTATACGCGCTCGGCGCACAACACCTACCTGGAGATTGCCGCCGAGGCGGGACTGCCTGCCCTGATACTGCTCTTAGCGATGGCGTTTGGCTGGTTGAGCCGCGCGGCGCAACGCGAACTGCCCCCCGACCCAAATCGCCCTGCGCCCCGCACGATGGACTGGCGCCCGATGCGCGTGGGCGTGCTTGCAGCAGTCGTGGGCGCGGCGTTGCATAACGCGGTCGATTCCGACCTGCAGGCGATCGCGAACCTGCTCACGCTATGCACGCTGCTGGGTCTTGGACTGGCGCTCGGGCCCGACGGCGTGTTCACTTTGCCCATTCGCGCCATCGAGCGGCGCGGCACGGGGTTAGCCTTCGCTCTCACGCTCGCAACCGCCACCGCCAGCTTCGGACTGGGCGAGTGGTATGCCAATCAAGGACGCTACGAAACACTGGTCTCGCATGCACCGCAAGCCTCCGAGTTCTACAGTCTCGCGCGCCGCTTCGATGCCAGCAACCCCGACTACCTGATGGACGCAGGCGAACTCTACTACGCGCTCGGCAGACGCGAAACGGCATTCGAGCTGATGGAGCGCTCCATCCGACTCAAACCTGCCCCGCGCAACCTCTATCGACTGGGGTTGTATTACGAACGCGAGAACGATATGGCAAAGGCGCGCGAGTATTACCAACTGGCGTTGGAGTGCGACCCCCATAGCCTGCCCGCACTAATCAAACTGGCTCGCCTCACACAACCTGACCCCGACAACCCTCGGTTGACCGACGAAGCGCGAGGCTACTACGAGCGCGTCGTGGAAATCCAGAACAGCCCCTACGGGCGCGTTCGCGCCGTGCCCGAAATCGTGGAGACCGCGTACGGCTTCGCCCACTTAGCATTAGCCCGCCACTATCGTGCGCTCGGCGAGACGGTCAAAGCACAGGGGCACTACGAGCAGTCGCTACTCGTGTTCCGCAACTATCGTGAGGTCACCTACCCCTTCAACCTCGCGGGGCGCGCGCTGGGGCTGTACAATCCCGAACGCGAGCGACAGATTCTCAGCGCGCACCTGCAGGCGCTGAGCGATTTAGCTGACCTGTACGAAGCACAGGGACGCACTCAAGACGCCACCGACCTGCGCGAAGAGTATAATCGGCTAAGCGCAGAATAGTCTCCCTTGACACCGCTGTCAAACCATGCTATAATATAGTTCAGAATACGATTTCTCGAACGCTTGGGTGGACATCCAGGCGACTATCGGCGGCGGAGACGCTGTCGTACCAGCGTAGGGGCAACGTATGAAGCAACGCAGCGCGCTCATCGTGATATTCGCGTTCCTGACGCTCTGGGCAGGTTGGGCTGGGGAGCTGACCTACCCGGTGCGTTTCCAGATTACGCTGGAGCAGCCTGCTGAGAGGGTGTACCTCGCAGGCGGCTTCAACGAGTGGCAGCCCCGCGCAACTCCCATGCAGCCTGACGCCGAGAAGCGCACATGGACGCTCACCTTGCAACTGCCTCCCGGCGCACATCAGTATAAGTTCGTCGTGAACGGCACTAACTGGATAACTGACCCCAACGCCCCGGCGATTGACGACGGCAACGGGAATATCAACTCGGTCGTGTGGGTGGAACCCGACGGCTACAACCGTCCTGCGCGCATGGGCGACGGGCAAATCACCCGCAGCGGAATCCGCCACAACCCCGCTGACCTGCGCGACCGCAACCCCGCTGAGGGCAAACTCCGCCTCCGCGTTCGCGTCCGCAAAGACGATGTAGAGCGCGTAATATTAGTCTATCGCCAGAACGGGCGGACGCAACGGCTCGAGATGACGCCGTTTGTGAGCGACGCGCTGTATACCTATCATCGTGCCACGCTGCCTGAAGCCAACATCGACTACTGGTTCGAAATCCGCGACGGGCGCACCCGACTGCGCCTGCCCGACGGCAACGCCCGCTACCGCCACCGCATGGGCGAGAACAGGTTGGATGTGCCCCACTGGGCGCAGGACGCGATTTATTATCAAATTATGCCCGACCGCTTCTCCAATGCCGACCCGTCCAACGACCCCGACTCCAGCAAGCCCATCGACTTCACGGGGCGTACCGAAGGCGACGGCTTCTACGGAGGCGACCTGCAAGGCATCCTTGAGAAACTGGATTACTTGCGCGACCTGGGCGTGGATACGCTCTACCTGACACCCGTGTTCGCCTCCGTGACGCACCACAACTACGATATCGACGACTACGAGCGCGTCGACCCTGAAATCGGTACCGACGACGACCTGCGCGTGCTCGCCCGCATGCTCCATCAGCACGACATGCGCCTCGTGCTGGACGGCGTATTCAATCATGTGGGGATTTACTTTTTTGCCTTTCAAGACCTGCTGCGCCATCAGGAAGCCTCGCCGTTCCGCGACTGGTTCATCGTGGAGAAGTTCCCTGTGGCGGTGGAGTGGAACCCCACTTACTGGGCGTGGTGGAACATCCCGTACATGCCGAAGCTGAATCACAACAACCCCGTCATGCGCCGCTATCTGCTGGGGGTGATTGACCGCTGGACGCGCGAGTTACGCCTGGACGGTTGGCGGCTCGATGTGCCCAACGAGGTACCCGATGGGTTCTGGCGTGAGTTCCGCCCTGTAGTGCGTCGCGCGAACCCCAACGCCATAATCATCGGCGAAATCTGGGACGACGCGGGACGCTGGCTGCAGGGCGATATGTTCGACAGCGTGATGAACTATGTGTGGCGCGGGGCGGTGCTGGGTTTCGTGGCGCACGGGAGCCTCAAACCCTCACAGTTCGACCAGCGCATGGCGCAGCTGCAGATTATGTACCCCCGCCAGAGCCTGTACGCGATGTACAACATGCTCAGCAGCCACGACACGCCCCGCTTCCGTCGCGAATGTGGGGGCGACCTGCGGCGGGTGCGGCTGGGGTTGCTGCTGCAGTTCACAGGGATTGGCGCGCCTGCGATTTACTACGGCGATGAAATCGGCATGGACGGCGGCGGCACGCCCGACAACCGCCGCCCGATGCGCTTTGAACTCACCGACGAGGAGCGCGCCCTGCGCGACTATGTGAAACAGCTCATCGCCCTGCGCAAGGCGGAGCCTGCCCTGCGCCGCGGCGAGTGGAAAACGCTTTTGGTGGACGACGCGAAGGGGGTTTACGGGTTCGGGAGATACCTCACCCCCCTTGCCCCCCTCTCCGTAAACGGAGAGGGGGGAACCCGCTCCC
>JAOAFW010000371.1 GCA_026416065.1 Fimbriimonadales bacterium | reverse complement strand
GTACTTCTGCTTCTGCTCAGGCGTGCCGAAGAACAGAATCGGCAGCGTGCCAATCCCCACATGCGCGCCCCACGAGACGGCGAATGACGCCTGTAGGCTCATCTTCTCGGCGATGAGCGTGCTGGTGGTCTTGGGCAGGCTCAGCCCGCCGAACGCTTCGGGCAGGTCTGCGCCCAGCAAACCGAGTTGCCCTGCTTTCTTGAGCAGGCTCACGGTCAGACCCTCTTCCTGATGCTCAATCGCGTCGTTGCGGGGCTGGACCTCGCCGCGCACGAACTCTTCGGCTGCCTGGGCTAATGCAAGGTCTTCAGAAGTGAAATCTTCGGGGGTGAACACCTTCGATGGTTCCACCGCTTTCAGTAGAAACTCGCCTCCACGCAGAGTAATCTCTCTCATCGGTTGCCTCCTGTGTAAGGTTCGCGCCTGAGGGGGAGATTCCTCGCCTGCAGCTCGGAATAACAGCCTCTGTGCGCTCCGCGATAACCATTCCGAGTGTGCGCTGTGCGCAGCTGTTATTCCGAGCGGAGCGAGGAATCTCGCCTGCTCAGCGATAGCCTATTATACCTTGAATTTTGACTCGTTGTTCGAAAACTGGACGGCGTTGCCTCTCCGTATCGGGTGGCTCGCTGTATGAAGGTTCTTTATTTCGCCCATCGCGGCAGGAACCGCCCTGTGGTGCGCTCGTAGTCAATATACTCGGGGTAGTAGCGGCGCAGGCGTCGCTCTTCCTCGCGGGCTTTGAGGTTGAAAAAGAGCGTGAGCACGCCCGTCGATGCGAAGCCCCACGGTTTTTGAAGCAGGATTGCCAGTCCAAAGGTCAGTAGAAGCAGTCCCGTGTACATGGGGTGGCGTATATAGGCGTAGATGCCTGTCGTTTTCAAGCCCAGCGTGCGGTTCGGCTCTGGCAGGGGCGTGAGTTTACGCCCGTGCGCCAGCAGCGCAGGCGTTGCGAGAGCCGCACCCGCGAACACCATCGGTGCGCCCACCCAGCGTGCTACACCCCAGTCCTGACCGGGCGTGGCAATCAGGGTGTAGGCGTAGACAACCAACAGCACCGCTTGAACAGCGACCCAGACCATGCTGGCGTAGAGTATACATCACCGAAAACCCTGTACTAACGCCTGCGCCAGCACGCCCCAGCCATTTGCCAGCGTGAACACCAGCAGCTTCGCGGGCATCGACACGACAACAGGGGGCAACATCATCATACCCATCGAAAGCAAAATACTCGCCACCACCAGATCGATAATCAAGAACGGAATGTAGATATAAAAGCCGATGATGAATGCGGTCTTAAGTTCACTGAGCATAAAGGCGGGGATGAGCGTGGTCATCGGCAGTTCTTCTGGGGAGCGGGGTGGCGGCTGCTTGCTCAAGCGGATGAACAGGTTTAAATCCTCTGTGTAGGTATGGCGTAGCATGAACGCACGAACAGGTTTTTCCGCACGCTCCATCGCCTGCGTGAAGGTGATTTCCTGTTTCATGTAGGGCTGTAATGCGTTGCGGTTAATCTCATCTAAAGTGGGTGACATCACGTAGAAGGTCAAGAAGAGGCTCAGTCCGACAATCACGGGGGTAGGGGGGATATTGGGTGTGCCCAGTGCACTCTTGAGAAACGATAACACAATCACGATGCGCGTGAAGGCGGTCATCATCAGCAGAATGGAGGGCGCGACTGAGAGCAGGGTGAGAATTGCCAGTATCTGGAGCGAGGTGGAGACCTCCTGCGGATTGCGTGCGGTGCCGACTTCCACACTCAGGCGCGGGAGTGGGATGGCTTCCTGCGCCAGCGCAAGCGTGGGCGCCAGCACGAACAGGAGTGTAAGCAGGTGCGCAGCGCGAATTGTGCTGAGGGGTTTCACCCTCCACCCCCAATCAGGCTCTGCAACCGTGCCCGTGTCTGCTGCAGGCGGGTTTGTACCTGTGCAGCGGCTTCCGTCTGAAGGTCGGTCGGCGGCGCGACGGGCTGCGCCTGACGCAGAATCTGTTCGAACGCGCTGGTGCCGGAGGGAGTCGACTGGGGCTTGGGGAGGGTATCGGTCAGGTCGGCTAAAAGTTGCATTCCCTGCGCCGACGCACCTACGAGCAGCAGTCGGTCGCGGGCTTTGACCAGCATCAAACTGCCCCCGACTGTGCTGCGCGTCTCGATAATCTTAATCTGCCCGTCCACAGTTGAACCGTCACCCGTTTTGCCCGTCCAGCGCAGCAATTTGGGTAACCCCCAGCGCAGTCCCCCCGCCACAATCAGCAGCGCTATGCCGAGTTGCGCCCAGCCCAGGGAGTTCCCGTCAGGTGCAGCGACGCGCTGAAGCGGCGCGCCCGAGCGTGTGCCAAACGCGCCCGGTTCAAGCTGCCCGGACGGCTCGGGCTGAGTAAACGCCGTCAAAATTACCAGCCCTAAAGCCACCTTGCATATCCATATTCGGGCAAATCGCATAGGGGTCACGCTCCTAAACGTTGTACGCGCTCTATCGGCGACAGGATTTCGGTGATGCGCACTGCGAAGTTGTCTTCCACGACCACCACCTCGCCTCGCGCGATGAGCCTGCCGTTAACCAGCACCTCGACAGGTTCGCCGGCGGCTTTCTGGAGCTCGATAATCGAACCGGTACCCACTTCCAGTAGTTCGCGTATGAGCATTGTCACGCGCCCCAGCTCGACCGAGACCTCCAGCGGGATGTCCATCAACAGGTCGATATTGCGCTCGGGTGCGTCGTCTGTTTCGGCGAAGGGGTTAAACGCCATGGGCGCGGGCGCAGCGGGCGAAGGTGCAGTAGGTTCAGGCGTATCCATCAGCGAGGCGAAGGGGTCTGCCTGCGCGGGCGGTAGTCCCGTCAACGTACGCGCCAGGTTTTCCGTGAGCAGCCACGTCAGCGTGAAGGCGCTCCGTTCGGGAATCTGCACTGTGAAGCGTGTCGCGATGACCTCGTCGACGGTCAGGAAGTTTGGTGGTAAGGTAATCGGTTCATAGCGGACGATGACCTCCTGCGGGGTGAAAGTTTTGTTGCTCAGGTTACCGAACGCGACGGCAAGCCCCTGCATCAGGTGAGTTCCGAACTCTTGTACGGCTTGGAGCGCGGCGTCGTCAATAGTATCAGGCGCGTTGCCCAGCGTGGCTTCCAATAGCGCTTTCTGGGCAGCCTCGCGCTCGC
This sequence comes from Fimbriimonadales bacterium, assembly GCA_026416065.1. Lineage (GTDB taxonomy): Bacteria > Armatimonadota > Fimbriimonadia > Fimbriimonadales > GBS-DC > GBS-DC. The sequence goes on along the minus strand of JAOAFW010000371.1, from coordinate 4,342 downwards.
CTGGCTGCTCACCTACAACGAACAGACAGGGGGCGTCGCTCTGCTCGGCAAACTGTGCCTGGATATAAAGTAGCGTGTCTGCCGTTAGCCCCGTCAGCTCGCTGATGGGCACGGCGTTGCTGGTAGGGGTAGGGATTTCTACCAGCGTGTTGTTCTGTTCCGACAGGTGCATGGCAACGGCTTGCCAGACCTGTGTCTGTTTCACCACGAATTGGGTCAAGAGTTCCGCCGATACTTCGCTCACGGTCTATTCCTCCGAAACAACATCGGTTATCGAGACCACCAGCCGTCGGTTGCGCACGGCAGGTTTGCCTCGAAACTTCACCTTATTCCCCACCAGCAGGTCGATTTTGCCGTTGACCGGAGTGTTCAGGGTAAGTGTGTCGCCCACTTTGAGGTGTAGCAGCTCGTTCAGGTGCAGGCGTGTTCTGCCCAGACGGGCGTGGCAGGTGACGGTGGTGCGATAGAGATGTTGGGTCAGTGCGCGTCGGAGCAGGGGAGTGGTGCGCTTGCCCGCGCTGGAGACCCAGTTTTGGGAACTGAGGCGCGGTGTGATGGGTTTGATGACCATGTGGGGTACACACAGGCTCATCGCGTCGCGTCGATCGCCCATGCGTGCCTCCATAAGAATCGTTATCACGATGTCGCTGGGCGGGGCAATTTGCACAAACTGCGCGCTGGTCTCCAGAGTCTCGATCTTTGGGTCTACCTGCAAGATGCTCTCCCATGCGCTCCGGTACGCCATGAGCATCCGCTCACCCAGCGCCAGCACAAGTGGTTTCTCAATCTCAGTGAAGGCGGTGCGCTCAACGGGTTTGCCGACGCCGCCGAGCAGTCGGTCGAGCATCGCGAACACCAACGCATACTCCATTTCCAGTACGGCTTCCCCCGAAAGCGGCGGCGCGCTAAACACAATAAATGCGGATTGCTTGAGCGAGCGCAGGTAATCCTCGTAGGGGATTTGCTCCAGAGAGATGAGTTCGATATGAATGGGTGTACGCAGGTAAGTGGCAAGGTTGGTGGAGCATAAGCGAGCGAACGTCTCGAACACCATCTGCAGGGTGCGTAGCTGGTCGCGTGAGAACTTGTCGGGGCGTCGGAAGTCGTAGATTTCGTAGGCAATGGGCTTGCGCATCGTCGGCGCACCGACCCCTACAGGTGCCGCGACGGGCGAGCCGAATTCGCCGACAGGGCTGTCCTCCGCCGCCAACGACGCCAGCAGCGCCTCAATCTCCGCTTGTGAGAGAATCTCGCTCACTTCGTTTGCCTCCCGCGCAACATCAGGGCGAATTATCGGCAGGCGGACGAGGTTTTTACAGGAGCGCGTCTCGTCGGCGTCGCCGTCGAAGACGCATTTTGTGGAATAACCTGCATGCTATGGGTAGATTCGCGCGTACCGTGGGGGGGAGTTTATGCGTCGTCGGGTTAACGCACGCGGTGTGGGCACAGCAACTGTACTGGTTGGGCACGCTGGGTGGTCCCTGGAGCGAGGTCGCCGCTGTCTCTGCAAACGGAACAGTGGTGGTGGGTGAGTCGACGCTCGGTTCTGGTGAGGGACGCGCATACCGCTGGACGCCGACGGGCGGCATGCAAAATCTGGGTACGCTGGGTGGACGCTGGAGCGCGGCAAGCGCAGTCTCTTCAGACGGTTCGGTAGTGGCGGGTTCGGCGGAGACGGCGGATAACAAGATACTCGCCTTTCGGTGGACACCCTCCACGGGCATACGTTCCATCGGTTCTTTAGGCGGCGCGTGGAGCGAGGTGCATGCAGTCTCCGCAGATGGCTCGGTCGTAATCGGTATCGCTGAAGACTCGTCAGGCAAGCTGCGGGCGTTCCGCTGGACGCAGGCGACCGGAATGCAAAATCTGGGTGTGCCTTCGGGGGGCGCATGGAGCGAAGCGAAATGCGTCTCGGCAAACGGCGAGGTCATAGCAGGCGATTTTGAGAACGCTCAAGGGAATTTGCGAGCGTTCCGTTGGACGCAGGCGACTGGAATGCAGGAGCTGGGCACGCTCGGCGGCAACTGGAGCAGCGTGACGGACATCTCTGCCGATGGTTCGGTCATCGTGGGCGTGTCCGAAAACGCTCAGGGGAATTTGCGAGCGTTCCGCTGGACGCAGGAGACCGGAATGCAGGAGCTGGGCACGCTCGGCGGCAACTGGAGCAACGCGACGGGCATCTCGCCCGACGGGAGCGTGGTCTACGGCAACGCGGAAGACGCCAGCGGTAACCTGCGAGCGGTACGCTGGGCAAATGGGGGGATTCAGGGTCTCGGTTCACTGGGCGGACAGTGGAGCTTGATTAATCACGGTGCTCGGGATGGTAAGTTGTTGGTTGGCGGGGCAGAAGACGCTCAGGCGAACCTGCGTGCCGTGCTGTGGACAGAACGTAACGGGCTGGTGAACCTGAATCAGCGATATAGCGCGCTACTCTCATCAGGTTCCTACATGGAGAACGCGCAGTTCGTGGCGCAAAATCGTCGGTTTATTGTGGGGCGTGGCTATAACGCTGCACAGGGACGGTTTGAAGTGTTTGTGCTGGATACGGGTGGGGAATGGCTAGGGCGACTGTTCTGGCTGGGCACACTGGGCGGACCAAGCAGTATGGCGACGGGCGTGTCGGACAACGGAGTGGCAGTCGGCTCCAGTATGGACGCGGCGCGCCGGTGGCGTGCCTTCCGACGAGTGCAGGGAAGCGGCATGCAGGCGTTGGGCGTGCTGGGCACTCTGGTGGGTAGCTATGCGACTGGTGTCTCAGCAGACGGCTCACAGGTAGTCGGCTACAGCGTGGATAGCGAGGGGCATGTCTACGGGTTCCGCTGGACGCAGGCGCAGGGCATGCAATCACTCACACCGCTTTCGGGGGGCGTCTATACGCATGGTGCTGCCGTTTCGGGGAATAGCTTGTATGTGGTGGGTGCAAGCCGGGACGGGCGTGGACGCTGGCAGGCAGTGCGCTGGAATACCGTTGCTGGGGCACAGGGACTGGGCACGCTCGGCGGTCTGACCTGCTATGCCACGGGCGTTTCCGCCGACGGTTCCGTCGTCGTGGGCTACGGCGCCAATGTGTCCGGAGAATGGCGAGCCTTCGTCTGGAACCAGACCGTGGGTATGCAGGATATCGGCACGCTGGGCGGCAAAGAGAGCATCGCCTATGGTGTCTCGGCGAACGGGCAAACAGTTGTTGGAATCAGTCGGGACAGCTCGGGACGCTGGCAAGGATATCGCTGGCAGAATGGCGTGATGCAGTCGCTGGGCGCGTTTACAGCGCGCTCGGTATCGGGCGACGGCTCGGTCGTGGTCGGTTCCGCGAACGGGATGGCGATACTGTGGGATGTGTTCAGTAGCTCGCGCCCGCTGCAACAGGAGTACGCACCGTTACTGAGCGCGGGCAGCACCCTGATTGAAGCCTACGCGATTTCGCCGAATAAACGCTACATCGTCGGCTTCGGCTACAATGCGCAAACGGGGCGACGTGAGGCGTTTCTGTTGGATACGGAGCCCTAAGAAACGACGTGCGCATACCGTCGGGACAGCGTCGCATTGACTGGAGACGATTGATCACTGCTGCCGTACACTCGGCGGGAGACCTCCTGAAACCACTCTGACGCTTTTCACGGGGACTGCCCAAAGTTTCAGTCCCCGTACTGTGAGTGGAGTATGCCAGCCCGCAACGGCGATACACCCCGCAGCAGGAACGTACGGAACTTTGGGGAATCTAAACAGCCATGCGAGTCGTTTTGTTGATTGCGCTTGTTGGGTTCCTCGTTGGGCTGAGCGGGGCGCAGACCGAGACGAAGCCCGCGCTACAGTCGCCCGCCGAAACCAAACCTGCTGCCAAGCCGCGCGAGACCACGCTTGAGTTCGCGCAGGAAGGCGAACGCTGGTGGTGGGCGGAAGACGGCAAAGGCAACCCTCTGAACCCACCCCAGAAAACCAGCGACGCCAGCGTGAACCTCAAGCTGTCCGAAAGTGCGGAAACCCTCTGGGTCTACGACGCCAAGTCGGGCAACCTCGCGCAACTCAAGGTCGCCGAGCTGAAAGAGAAAACCGAACTTAAGAGCGATGGCTGGACGCATGTCGCCCGCCTGCAGGTGAATGTGAAGTCGCAGGACAAGCCCGTCGCCAGCGCGCTGGTGAGCCTGACCGATGCGCAAGGTTTGGCGCGAATGCAGGTGCTGGAGCCGTCGGCAGAGGGGATTCTGGTGTTCGAGCGGGTGCCGCTGGGCAAGGTGGAGATTACCGCCCGCTACGGCGACGAGCAGAAAGCCTCGCAGGAGACGACGCTCAAAGCCGAACGCGAGCTGCGCGTGCCTGTGATTGAACTCGCGCTGAGCGGGAC
>JAOAFW010000330.1 GCA_026416065.1 Fimbriimonadales bacterium | reverse complement strand
GAGAGCTGCACTACTCAGCAACAAGCAAAGAACCACTACAAAGGATACTCGGCTATGCATAATTGAGCCTGATTCAACAGGAGTGCGGTTATTCCTGTTGCGCCGCACTCCCTTCACCCTCGCTGTTGACACAGTCTGCGGACGGATTAAGGGTAATCCCTGAACTGTACCATTTCGATCGCGTCGAACCACGTTTGATCGGCTTCCACACCTCGCGAGGTAGTGTAGAGCAGAATCACGCAGCGCTCGGCGGTCTCAGGTACTCGCGCCAACCCCAGAATCGGTTGCCACATGGTGGATTTTTCCGTGGTAAAGCCTTTGTCCTGTTTCTCAGCTGTCCAGCGTCCATCGCTGGTTTTCCAACGAAGATAGACATAGGCATCCGCCTGACCTGCGATTTTCCGCCATGCTCTAAACCCCACCGTCGACAGGGGGGACACCGCTACCTCCTGATACCAGCATCCAGAGCGTACCCCGATAGCCTTTAGGGAACCGGTATCGCGATAGCCGTTTTCATCCCATACAAACGTCCCTCGCGAATCGTCCCGCTGCCACTGAGACCACCCATTGGTATTAAGGCATCCGCCGTTAAATACTCGATTGGGCAGGAGCCTCAGCGCTTCTCCCAGAGCGCGTTCGGGCTCTACGGCGCGACGAATCGCTTCCAGACAGCCGGGAAAAGCTTCATCCCAGTATCGTGCAGTTGCTGGACCGCCCTCTCTCCACCAGCGATGGCTTTCACCGTAAATCCAGATTGCGCCATCAGCGGTTTCAAGTGCGTCCCGTAGGTTTTCTTCCAGGCGTTCTGCACGGTGACGCCCCAGCCCATCGATGTAGTAATCATCGCCCGGTGGGTTGATGTAAGCATCCAGATAAAATGCCTGCCCAACACGAAAACGCTCCTGATACTTCTTGCGATTCTCTGGACTGATCAGGAAGAGATTCTCCGTGCGGATACGATTGGCGGCGTTGGTGTATTCGGCGCGACTGTTATATCGGTAGGCGTCCTCATTCCCATCGATGAGCAACGCTTCGGCAGGTGCTACGTCAAGGCATCCGTCCAGAAAGCTCGGAAGCAAGTCATACCAGTGCCCTTGAACGGTCCTGACAGCGCGGCTGCCAACTCGAACACGCTCGACACCGCTTAGAGCAAAATAAAACAAGACCGTTGCTTCGGGGAACCGTCTGAAGAATGCTCGCCAGACCTGTCTGCCCCGCTCACGAGCCTTACGTTGAGTTTCGGTATATGTGCGTGTCGCGCTGCTCGGATGGTTGCCGTACTCGAACTGGGCGTGCGGCGGATTGTAGGGTTCGGGATCAAAAATAATCCCTTTCAGCTCCCCTTGCCGCGCCACGTCGGCAGCTATCTCGAGATGTTTCTCGACTTCACGCCATGCCCCATCGTCGAACCAGTCCACATCGCCAGGGTTCGCGTTTACCAGCAATAAGTTATACTGGAGTTGACGGCTCCGATCGCGCGCTACTGCCTGGAGTTCACGAATTGGCTCGCGGAACCAGTCGATGTTCCATGGTCGCGCTGAAAACGCACCTTGAAAGGGGAACAGGATATCCGCATCGACACGCACCTTGATTGCGGTTCCGTTGAACGGTAAGGAGTTGAACCGTGCGTAGTCTCGGCGAAACATGCGAGTATCGGGGGAGTCCCAGCCTGTTATAATAACTGGCGCATGGTTATTCCCCTGCTTGGTAATATCTTCCAGCGTCTGTAGCTGTGTCGCAGGCTCCATCTTCATCGCGCCTCCTGAGGGAATGTTTCTGGTGGTGCGGTTATGTTCCTGCAGGGATTGGAACGCCGGGGGCGAACCGTTAGCCCCGTGAATCCTTTGCCAAAGCTGCGTGTGTTTGACGAAGTGGGGCATCCCTGCCGGCGCCGCTACTTAGTCAATGAACGTAGCGAGCCATTCTTCTATCTCGGCGATACGGCGTGGGAGCTGTTCCATCGCCTCACACGCGAGGAGGCGGAGATGTACCTGCGTGACCGCGCCGCCAAAGGATTCACCGTCATTCAAGCGGTGGCGCTGGCAGAGCTGGACGGCTTGAACACGCCCAACCCCTACGGCGACATGCCCCTACACAAAAACGACCCCGCCCAGCCCAACGAAGCGTATTTCAAGCATGTGGACTGGATTATCGACCGCGCGAACGTTCTGGGGTTGTACGTTGGGTTGTTGCCGACTTGGGGCGATAAGATCAACAAAAAATGGGGGGTCGGACCCGAGATTTTCACGCCTGAAAATGCCCGCGTCTACGGCGAGTTTCTGGGAAGACGCTATCGCGACAGGGGCATCATCTGGATCCTGGGCGGCGACCGCCCCGTTGAGAACGACGTGCACCTGGCAATCTGGCGAGCGATGGCGGCGGGTATTCGCGCAGGCGACGGCGGGGCTCATTGTATCACCTATCACCCCATGGGCGGACAATCTTCGTCCGAACGGCTGCACGCAGAAGACTGGCTGGATTTCAACATGCTGCAGTCGGGGCACTCGCAGCGCTACGCCGCCAACTATGCGATGCTGGAACGCGATTATCAGCGCACGCCCACTAAGCCCTGCATGGATGGCGAGCCGTGCTACGAGGACCATCCCGTTGGTTTCGACCCGAAAAACGGCTGGTTCGACGAACGCGATGTGCGTCGTGCGGCATATTGGGCGCTGCTGGCGGGCGCGCATGGACACACCTATGGCAGCCATAACATCTGGCAGATGTATGTGCCCGATAAACACGCGCCCGTCACTGCCGCCCGACGCTCCTGGCAGGAGTCGCTCAACCTGCCTGGCGCGGGGCAGATGCAGTATGCGAAGAGCCTCATGCTCCGCCACAATATGTTGCTCCGTGTTCCCGATCAGAATCTGCTGGCGTCGGACGCGGGCGAAGGGGCGTCGCATACCCGCGCTGCACGCGCTGCAGACGGCAGCTATGCTTACATCTACTTGCCTGTCCCTAAGCCTGTGCGCATACGGATGGAGAAACTCAGCAAGCGTACAGTGCAGGCAAGCTGGTATGACCCTCGCACAGGGCAGCTGCATCCAATCGGCGAGTTCCGCAACACGGGCGAGGCGGAGTTTTGCCCCCCTACCCAAGACGAGAGAGACTGGCTTTTACTGCTGGAAGCCGTTTAGCGAGCGCAGGCTCTACGGATCCGTAGCGCCCTCGTAAGTTCCGGGCATATACCCAGTGAACACCCCGCAAAACTACGAGGTTTTTGTTCGTTATCGCCTAACCTGTCCGCTTTTAGCGTCGTCTCGAGTCTCTCCCCGTTGAGGAGGTAATCCCATGCAGATGAATCTGACACGAAAGGCGACCTTGAGCATCGCCGCGTTAGCGACTATCAGCGCCGCTCTGGCGCAATCAGGTACGATTGGCACTTCTTCCCCCGGTTTTCTGCAACTGGTCGATGGAGGCTGGACCTACCGCGTGGATAACACCTTTTCCTCCGGTGCGCGCACAGGTACAGGCGGTGGACTGGCAAACTATACGCGGGGCACATCGCCCGACCATCTGTTCCAAAACTGGTGGTGGTATCGCGCAGCGTTTGTTGGAGGCAACGCCGACACTCGTGAATTCGCGCTCACCAACTTGGTGGCTGGTCAGAGCTTCGCAGGCGCGGTTCCCGGTCAGTATGCTTTCGGCGTGCTAACCTACGACGAGCCGGTTGCTGGTGTAAACAAGGCACTGAGAATACGCCTGTCTTACGCATTTGACGGCATAACGGGCGCACCGGGAACAGGAACCTTCCAGAGTCTCGGCGTTGCGATTATGTCTGTGCGCTGGTGCATCACAAATACTTCCGATAAGGATATTGTCGTGAACTTCTTCAACTATCTCGATCTGGACGTAGTCGGTCCTTCCAACACGGGCGGTAGCAACGACATGGCACGGCTGGAGTTCTTCAATCCGGGCAACCCGGTAGGCGGCTGGATTAAGGTCTGGGATGGTCCTGCTACCACCACTCCTCCGAATGCTGCGCCGGGCCGGGAGGGCTTCAACTACATCGCATCGGGTGATAACCTGGTAGGCTGGCAGATTGCACCTTGGGTCTCAACCCGGCTCGGATTGACAGATACTAACGTCACGAACCTGCCCAACACGACAACAACTTTCGGCGCAGCAGACTTCAGTGGTGCTTATCAGTGGCGCATGACGCTGCGACCGGGGGAGACAGCGTGCGGTTTCGTGAACCTCGGCGTGAATGTACCGGAGCCAGCAAGTATGATTGCGCTCGGTGCGGGGCTGGCTGGCTTGCTGGGGCTACGCCGTCGGAAGAAGTAAGCCCCCACTCACTACCCCCCCCTCCCACATCGTGCGAGGGGGGGGAATCCCGTTCTTATACGCCTGCTCCGTCCTGATGCAGTATTGGCGCAGTCGCAGCGCTTTACTGTTGTTGAAGCAACTCTCGTCGGACATATCACTGGTAGAGCAGGCAGGCTCGAATCGAGCAATGGAAGGGCGTTTTTTACTCCCTATAAAAACTCTCGAACATCCATTCAGTAAATTTTCTTGTCCGCTTTTCGCAGCGTTCTGAGTCTGTAAGTATTGAAGGCAGCACAACTGCTTTCATGTTCCAACTTTTGGAGGTGAACTCAATGAAACGGGCAGGCATGCGATGGAGCTTACTGACAATGGCGAGTGCGCTCGCAACTGCGAGTGTGAATGCGCAGGCGTATCAGATGAACTACGTCCAGCGGGATAGCTTCCCTTTGGCAACTACCGGCTTCCGAAACCTTGACACAAATGCTGTCATGAGCAATGGCAACTCGGCGACGCGTGGGCAGGCTTTCGCGGACAATGACGCTATTGGCACGACAGCCGTTGTGCGCGTACGCCTCGAGAACTTCTCTGGTGGTGATGCTTTCGGCAGACTAGCCTTTGCTGCAGGAAACGGCACAAGTCAAATTGGAAGTTCGAGATGGCAACTGCCCAGCGACCGCGCTGGGAACTTGGGACCTAACAACCAAACAGGTACTGTCATCTTCGGCACCTGGACAGGTTCTGGACATCGCTTTGACCTCTTAGCTGCGGCGAATGACAACTCCTTCTCAGCTCAGGCGCGTGCGCGTGCCGAAGCTGAAATTCGTAACGCGGCGATGCTCAACCTTCTTTCAGGTCCAAGCCCCTCCGCACCAGATTTGACGCCCTACCTTACTGGTGTAAATATTAACAAGAGTAATCACCCAAATCTTTTACTCAGCTGGGCATCGGGCGCAATCACAGGCGGACGTCCTCAGATTTCAACCACACAGTTCGGCAACATCAACTCGCCTCATGGCGACCGACTCATTCTACGTACCACACTCAGCATTCTCAGAAACGGCAATCCGTTCTACTCCGATGTGGATCAGGCGTCAGCGAGCTGGAACGCAGGCGAGGCGACCTTCAGTAAAGGTATTAGCAGTGTGGGAGACAATTACACGCTAAACATCGCGGGTGACCCATACGGCACGCAGTACGAAATCTGTCTGCAAGTGCAGGTGTTGCACGAGGGATACCGTGACAATTTCGGCAGTCTTGCAGGCACAGCGACGCTGTATAACCAGCAGTTTTGTCAGGGCTTCACGGTAGTACCTGAACCTGCCAGCCTGATCACACTGGGTACGGGGCTGGCTGGCTTGCTGGGGCTACGCCGTCGGAAGAAGTAAGC
>JAOAFW010000285.1 GCA_026416065.1 Fimbriimonadales bacterium | reverse complement strand
CCCACCATTGAAATGGTGGGCTATGACGGAAACAAACCTGCCTGCGCAGGTTCCCCAATCCGCGAAGGCGGATTTTGTTCCACCATAGCCCCCGATTTCAATCGGGGGAAGCAGAAGCTTGATAACCCACCATTGAAATGGGGGGCTATGACGGAAACAAACCTGCCTGCGCAGGTTCCCCAATCCGCGAAGGCGGATTTTGTCCCACCAGTGCCCCCGATTTCAATCGAGGGAAGGATGCGCGAATCGTGAAATCACAACTTAACAGAGCACTAGGGTCCGGTTCAGTGGTCTCTAAGACTCTTCGCTGAGGGCGGTCTCATCCTGTTGTTATTCTAACTGGTGCAGGGCGGGACGCTTCTCCTGCGCTGCGTGAAAACCCGCTTAGCAATAGGGGAGAGCCTGAGGGCTCTCCCCTTGCCATTCATGACAGCCGTGTCTAACGCCCAACTACAGTCGGTTCTGCAGGTTGACGCGCCACTGGTAGAGCACCGGCGTCCCCCGTTTAATCCACTTGGAGTGCCCATCGGCGAAAGTAAAGTTGGCGCCCTCGTTGTGGCGGAAGCGAGGCATTCCCGTTCGGCTGAGGGCGTTCCACGGGTTGATGGGATTGGTCGCATCGGCGTCCAGTATCCTGCCGTCGGGCAGTCTCCACAGCAGCACCGAGCGCGGGTTCACCTGGTTGTCGTCCCAGTAGTTTTCAGGCGGGATGGCGCCGGTTGCCGGGTTTTGCCATACCTCTGGTGTCCACCAGTTCCAGAACGTAGAAGAGCAGTTCATATCCCACTCCGGCACTTGGCTGGTGTCACCCTGCATGATGGTCTCTGCTACGCGCGGGATGGAACCCTGCGACCGGTAGTTCAACACGTCATTGTAGGCGTAAGCCCATCGATCCGGGCGCGTCGCACTGGGGCAGGAGCGCAACCCAGGACGCGTCCACATCTGCTCTACGGTCGTGTCCTTCATGTAGGGGATAAGCAACATCATGTACCACGCCTGGTCGGGGTCGGGTCGCCACCCAGGTGGGTACACTTCGTCGTAATCCTGAATGTACATCATGCACGCCAGACCGATTTGCTTGTTGTTGGACAAACAGGTCGTTTGTCGGGCCTTTTCACGTGCTTGCGAGAATACAGGGAACAGAATCGCTGCCAGAATCGCGATAATCGCGATCACAACGAGCAACTCGATGAGGGTAAAAGCCCTTCCGTGTTTCATGGGAGACCTCCTTCTTTCTTTGATGAAATCGTGCTGTGAGTGTATTTCTGCGACTCTGCTGAAACTGCTGAAGAACGGCGAACACGGCTGTCATGAAACGATTAAGTATTCTACTCTTTAGTATACGCGAGCTTTTGAAAAGAGTCAATAGGGTAAGCCGTTGGCAACAAAGATTTTTTGAGAAAAGATGGCTTGGGCGAGGGTGCTGCATGATGCACTGCACATGGTATAATAAAAACTCAAAGGAGGATGTTGCCCTATGCCCACGCTGTTCGAAAAAATCTGGAACGCGCACGTCGTCCACGAAGAACCGGGACGCCCCACTTTGCTATATATCGACCGCCACTTTGTACACGAGGTTACCTCTCCACAGGCGTTCGACGGTTTGCGGGAGGCAGGGCGCGCGGTTCGCCGTCCCGACCTGACCTTCGCCACCATGGACCACAACGTGCCGACGGATAACCGTCTGGTAATCGCTGACCCCATCTCTCGCAAACAGATTGAGACGCTTCGGCATAACTGCCAGCAGTTCGGTATCACGTTGTTTGACCTCGACAGCGAGGACAACGGCATCGTGCATGTCATCGGTCCAGAACTGGGCATTACCCTGCCGGGCTTGACCATCGTATGCGGCGATAGCCATACTTCCACACACGGCGCGTTCGGCGCGCTGGCGTTCGGTATCGGCACGTCGGAGGTAGAGCATGTACTGGCAACGCAGACCTTGCCGCAAGTGAAGCCGCGCACGATGGCGGTCCGGCTCGAAGGCAAACTTTCTCTGGGGGTTACTGCCAAAGACATTATCCTGAGTGTTATCGGACGCATTGGTGCGGGCGGAGGTACTGGATGCGTCATTGAATACTTGGGCGAAGCCATCCGCTCGCTGAGTATGGAAGAGCGGCTGACGATATGTAATATGTCCATCGAAGCGGGCGCACGCGCTGGCATGATTGCCCCCGACGAAACCACCTTTGCCTATCTGGAGGGCAGACGCTTTGCGCCACAGGGTAAGCAGTTCGAGCGAGCGGTCGCCTACTGGCAGACTCTGCCGTCCGATCCGGATGCACGATTCGACCGCGAGGTGCAATTCGATGTCTCTACCTTTGCGCCGCAGGTCACGTGGGGTACAAGTCC
>JAOAFW010000281.1 GCA_026416065.1 Fimbriimonadales bacterium | reverse complement strand
CGCCTGACGCTCTGGGCGAATCTGCGCGTTGGGGTGCGTGTTGCCGCGCTCGTAGCTGGCGTAGGCGGGGTCGCTTGCTTGCGCGGGCATGCCGAGACTGCAGAAAGCGTCGATGAAGCCGGGGTACACCGTGTGTCCGCTTGCGTCGATCACTTCGGCGTCGGCGGGAATGGGCGTGTTGGCGTCGCCGAGCGCGACAATCACGCCGTTGCGCACCACGATTACGCCGTTTTCGATGGGGGGCGCACTGTTGGACACAATCTTTGCGCCGCGCAGGGCGTACACATCGGGCAGTCGGTAGGGCGTATCTTGCGCCCACGCGAAAACGAATAAGACTAACCAGCCTGCGAGTAGGAACTGCCGCTTCATAACGCAAGCTATATTCAAGGGATTTCCTTCTGTTCCTGCTTTTGTTGGGGAGATAAGACGCCTCATCAGGCAATCTCATGAGAAGAGCCGGGAGCCGGTTTCGGCGCACATCAACGCTCTCCCGGCACAGACTTCCAGCTTGTGCATCGCTTGGACGGCGTGTCCAAGCCACGCCGCAGCGTTCCCAATAGGAAACTGACATTACAAGAAGCCACGCCTCGAGTTTCTGAACAGCCCCTTAACGACTCATTAACTCTTTTTGCAGGTATAATCGTAGATACTTGGTACAGGAGAGCACCATGCACTACTTGACGAAAACTTTGGGACTGTTCAGCGCACTGGCGCTGGTGACAGCTTCGTTCGCACAACTGCCTCAAAAACTCGAGCGGGGCGGCGACTTCTCGATTCGTATCATCGACGGACGCTATGTGCTGACAGGTGGACTTGGCGGATCCGGCTCGTTTCGATCCAGCGCGCTTCGGTTCGAGTTCCTTCCGAATGCAGGGCTGGACTGGCAACTGCGTGTGCGCGATCTGGTGAACGCCATCAATTCGGACTACATGCTGCGCTGGAACACCACCATTTTGCCCAACGGCGATATCCGATGGGATATGGACGCCACGCCGAACGAATGTACGACTTTGAGGATTGGCAGCTCGGATATCAACTTCAAGTTAACACGCATCTGGGGACGCATTACTCTCCGATTAAGCGAGCTTACCTGCCAAGCAGACCCTCATGGTCGCCTGAACCGCAGCGTGACAGTGCAGATGGACGAGACAGGTGGCGATCAGAACAACTACCTGCGACTGGAAGGATATGCATTTTGCGTTGAGCAACCACTTTTTTTCACTGAAGGTAACGTTTTTCAGCTGGATATACGCGGCTATGGCGGTGGGCTGCCTAAATCACAGGGCAACCTGAACAACGACTGCGTCGTGGACGATGCCGACCTACTGATTGTGCTGTTCAACTTTGGCACGAGCGATGCTGCCAACGATGTGAACGGTGACGGGATTGTCGACGACGCGGATTTGCTGATTGTGTTGTTCAACTTCGGTCTGGAAGGTTAAGGTTGCACTGCAAGAACTGTTGCCACGACCGAAGCACGACTATCGCCCGAGATAGCCTTAGATTATATTGGCAGTGAATCTTAATAGGGGCAGACACGGGTGTCTGCCCCTATTAAGAGTTATCGGAGATTCTGGTATAATCCCGCCACCGATGAAGGCGATCTGTAAAACCCAGCCCGGCGCAGGGCTGGCAGTGCGTGAGGTTCCTGAACCGTCTATAGGTAGGCGCGATGTATTAATCCGCGTGACTCGTTCCTCGATCTGCGGAACTGACCTGCATATCTACCAGTGGGACGCCTGGGCGAGTAGCCGTCTCAAGCCCCCCCTGATTGTCGGACACGAGTTTTGTGGGTATGTGGAAGCCGTTGGTGACGAGGTAGAACACGTGCAGGTAGGCGATTTCGTCGCAGCGGAGAGCCACATCGTTTGTGGCTACTGTAAACCGTGCCGACAGGGACAGGCGCATGTGTGTCTGAACACGCGCATTCTGGGCGTTGACGTAGACGGCGGGTTCGCGCCCTATGTCGTCATTCCCGCGGCGAACGCGTGCAAAACCGACCCCAATTTGCCCCCCGAAGTCGCTACCGTGCAGGAGCCACTCGGCAACGCGGTGCATACCGTAGCCGCCGCCGATGTGCGCGGCGCGACGGTGCTTATCACTGGCTGCGGCGCGATTGGACTGTTCAGTATCGGCGTGGCGAAAGCACTGGGTGCGGCGCAGATTATCGCTACGGAAGTGCGCCCCTACCGCGCCGAACTCGCCCTGCGCATGGGCGCAGACGCCGTACTGAACCCCACCACCGACGACGTAGCAAGCTACATCTTACGCGCCACCGGCAGGCTCGGTGTCGATGTCGCGCTGGAGATGTCGGGACATCCCTCGTCTATTGAACTCATTACGCGAACTATTCGCCCCGGCGGCGAGGTCAGCTTACTGGGGCTGTTCTCTCAACAGGTATCGCTGGACCTGAACGCGCTGATTTTCAAAGGAGTGGAGATCCACGCTATTATCGGCAGGCGGCTGTTCCAGACATGGGAGATTATGCAGAGCCTGCTTCATTCGGGCAGATTGGATGTGCGTCCGGCGATTACGCACGTGCTGCCGTGGTGTGAATACGAACACGCCTTTGAGTTGATGGCGTCGGGTCAGGCGGGCAAGATTGTGCTGAACTGGGAGGGCTGATGCGCGTTGCGGCGTTGGACTATGGCGTGAAGCGTGTGGGCGTCGCCGTCGCGAACACCGAGATTGGCATCCCGTTCCCCTCGGCAGTGCTGCCAAACGACATCGAGCAGATTGTCCGCTGGCTGCATCAGGAGGGCATTGAGCGCGTCGTGGTGGGCGCGCCCTATCTGATGTGGGGCGAGGAAGGCGAGCGTGTGCAGGAGGTGGAAGCTTTTGCTCGTCAGCTGCGAGAACGATTGAATATCCCCGTGGATTTGCTCGACGAGCGACTCACCACACAGGAAGCTGAGCGACGCCTGCGCGAGGGTGCATATCGCCGAACTAAGCGCGAGCAGGTGATAGACGCTGTTGCCGCTGCGCTGTTGCTGGAGACCTATCTGAAACGACTGGGCAGGTAGTCGTCGGCGAGGACGCCGACGCTACGGCGGCGACGGCGTTCGCGAACACCGACGCTACGCGCGTGTCGCCAATAACCGCTCTACATAGCGCGCCAGAATATCGGTCTCGATGTTCACACGCTCGCCCACCTGCCGATGCGCGAGGTTCGTGACCTCCCAGGTATGGGGGATAACCCACACGGTGAACCAGTCCGCCCCCACATCGACCACCGTTAAGCTAATCCCATCCACGGCGATAGAGCCTTTGGGCACGATGTAGCGCATGTAGGCGAGGTCGTCTAACTGAAACTTCAGCACGCGCGCGTTGCCCGCTTCTCGAATCTCGATCAGACGCGCCGTTGTGTCCACATGCCCCTGCACGAAGTGCCCACCCAGACGGCTTTGGGGCGTGAGCGGACGTTCAAGATTCACCCGATCGCCCGCTTTCAGGTCGCCCAGATTCGTGCGACGCAAGGTTTCAAGCACCGCATCAAAAAAGAGCAGGTCGCCCTCCGCCTGCTGCACAGTTAGACACACGCCGTTGATGGCAAGGCTCTCGCCCACATCCATCGGAAACGCGCGAATAGCGAGCCGTGCGCCGCCCTCCGGACGCGCATGGATAGACTCTACAAAGCCTGTCGCTTCCACAATTCCAGTAAACATTATGGGGTCGCCTCGCTACAGCGCAGGGAGTGCCATATCGCTGCTATGTCCGGGGAACATCTTCGCGTTGGGGTCAATCACGCTCTTGGCGTGGTTCACAGCGGTACAGACCTCGCCGACGCCCGTCGCGATGAGCTTGAGCTTGCCCGGATGGGTACACACATCCCCCGCGGCGTACACCCCGGGCACGTTCGTGAGCATATACTCATTCACCACGATTTGATTGCCCTGCAGTTCCAGCCCCCAGTTTTTGATGGGTCCCAGCGTCGCCACGAAACCGAGATTCAAAATCACGGCGTCTACTGCCAGTTCAATCTCTTCTTGCGTTTTGTTGTGAAAGATGACTGCGCGTTCCAGTTCGCCGTTGCCGCAGAGGCGACGCACTTCATACGGAGTGAGTATCCTCACAGGCGAGTGTCTCAACTCTTGAACACTGTGTTCGTGAGCGCGGAACTCGTCGCGGCGGTGTATGAGGGTCACCTCCTGCGCAATCGGGTAAAGGTTCAACGCCCAATCGACGGCGGAGTCGCCCCCACCGACAATCAGCAGGCGTTTGCCCGCGAAGATGGACTTGTCGCGCACGCCGTAGTAGACGCCGTTGCCCTCGAACTCGGCGACGCCTTCGGCGTTCAGTTTGCGCGGTGAGAATGCCCCTGCCCCAGCGCAGATGACTATCGTGCGCGTGTGGTGCGTGATGCCTTTATCGGTGATAATTGCCCAGCCGTCGTCGGTGCGCTGGAGTTGCTCTGCCCGTTCTTCTAAGCATACCGTCGGTTTGAAGCGCATCGCCTGGCGAATCATTTGTACCGCGAGGTCTTTAGCGAACACCTCGGGGAAGCCGGGCATATCGTACACATACTTTTCAGGATATAACGCGGTCAGCTGCCCACCCAGTTCGGGCAAGCTGTCGATAATCTTGGTGCGCATGCCCCGTAAGCCGGCATAGAACGCGCCGAACAACCCCACGGGACCACCGCCGATAATCGTGATGTCATACAGATCGGTGTTCATACGGCGCAATTCTACCTGAAGTCTGCCGAATTAGGACTTAAGTCCCTAACAGGCGCGTTCCTCGGAATTGTATCATGGAGTGCGTCAGGCAGGCATACGGGCGGCGTCACGAGGTGAGTTGTAGTGCGTCGATGGGTTTCCGCGCCGTCCAAAAAACCGTGCGGTTGAGGGAGTCAAGACGCTTTTCGCCTAACACAAAGACAGGGCAAAGTCCCTGCCGTGCCTGCCAAAGCCCGAGGGGAGCGGACCAGCCTTCCCTCGGGTATTTTTACAACATCTGATACTCTGCCGCGCTGAACACGATTTGCAACGCGCCCTGTACGGTTTGACGGTCGCGCTGGCTCAGGGCGTTGGTTCCCCCGCGTTTTCCCAGATACTCCAGCAGGCTCTGGCGCGTGCGAGGTTGCAGGGGCGCATCCAGCACGGTCTCCAACCGTTGCACAAACTCTTCCGGCGTGCGCGGGGCGGGCAAGCCCACCAACTCGTTCAGCGTCGCGAAGCCCACGCCCCGTCGGTCGGGCAGCAGGAACTCGGCGAAGCGCATGCGCTCCAGCATGGTGGTGGAGCTAATCCACGCCTTGCCCCCCTCCCAGCCTGCCACATCGGGTGGGTAGAGCAAGAACTGCCCGATACGGCGTGTCCACTGCGTCGCCAGTCTGAGGTACGCCGCCAGCAGGCGTTGCCCCGCGCCGTCGTCCGGGTTAACTGTACGCAGTCGCTCGCCCACGCCCACTTGCCGCAGCGCGCCCACCACGAACTCTACAGGG
>JAOAFW010000214.1 GCA_026416065.1 Fimbriimonadales bacterium | reverse complement strand
AACGGTCCCGGCATCCTCTATGTGAGCGACCGCTTCGGGGTAAGCACAGGGGCATACTACGCGATGGATCAGCCGCTGCTACAACGCCCCATCGGTCTGGAATGGGTAGGTGAGTCGCTAATGATGACCACAGCGCAGGCTCTGTACAAGGTGAACTTCCCCGACGAGCCGCTGGTGTTCGAGGGCAGCGCCTACACGCTGAGCGGCATCCCCAGCGGACACACGCTGGGCGGGCTGGCGTATGACGCGCAGAACGACAGGGTATATCTGGCGACTTCCAGCGGCAGCGAGGCGCGCCTGTGGCGACTGACGCTGAATCACGAGGCACAAACCGCGACCGCGACGCCGGTGGATACGCTTACGCTGAAGGGCTACCCCAACGGACGACAGCCAACCGCGCTGGGGTTTGTGCCTGCCCGACGCGGCGACGCCGACGATAACGGCTGCGTGGACGACACTGACCTGCTGATGGTGCTGTTCAACTTCGGCGGGAACCACGCACAAGCCGACCTGAACCGCGACGGAACGGTGGACGACGCCGACCTGCTGGAGGTATTGTTCAACTTCGGTGAGGGGTGCTGAAGGATTCACTTCCCCTTCAGCGCGCCGATAATCTGCTGCACACCTTCACGCGCGTCGGCGAAGAGCATGAGCGTATTGTCCGCCGCAAAGAGCGGGTTCGGGATGCCCGCGAAACCGGGACTGAGGCTGCGCTTGATGACCACCACGCTGCGCGCCTTGTCCACATCCAGAATCGGCATGCCCGCAATCGGGCTGTTCGGGTCGGTGCGGGCGAGCGGGTTCACCACATCGTTCGCACCGATTACAATCGTCACATCTACCTGCTCGAAGCGCGGGTTGATGTCGTCCATCTCTTTGAGGCTTTCGTAAGGCACATCCGCTTCAGCGAGCAGCACATTCATATGCGCGGGCATGCGCCCCGCGACGGGATGGATGGCGAACTCCACGAGCGTGCCCTGCTTTTCCAATATCTGCATCAGGTCGCGCACGGCGTGCTGTGCCTGTGCCACCGCCATGCCGTAGCCGGGCACGATGACGACATAGCGCGCGCCTTCCAGCAACATCGCCACATCCTCTGGTGAGGCGGCTTTCACCTTGCCCGCGTACACATCCTCTGCCTTCGGACCCGCTTCTGACGGAACCCACACCCCAAACAGCACATTGCGCAGCGAGCGGTTCATCGCCCGACACATGATGGTAGTCAGAATCACGCCCGACGCGCCGACCAGCGAACCCGTGATGATGAGCGCGTTGTTGTTCAGTACAAAGCCCGTCGCAGCGGCTGCCAGACCCGAATAGGAGTTCAACAGTGCAATCACCACGGGCATATCCGCCCCGCCAATCGGAATCACCAGCAACAATCCCACGATGGACGCCACAATCAGCAACGCCCAGTAGTAGCTTAGCGCCGTTGGGTTCAGCGCAAGCAGCACACCCAGCCCGATTGCGCTGAGCAGCAACACGCCGTTGATGTAGTGGAGAAAGCTAATCTGCAGGGGGTTCTCGCTGATAATGCCCTGCAGTTTCGCGAAGGCGACGAGGCTCCCCCAGAAAGTCACCGCGCCGATGATGCCCGACGCGGCGGCGGCGACCGTGAGCTGCAGCAGAGGCGCAGGCAGTTGGGCGTTGGGCAGCGCGCTCTCTACCAGATTCGCCCCCGCCACCAGCGCGGACGCCGCGCCGCCAAACCCGTTCAGAATCGCCACCATCTGCGGCATCGCCGTCATCGCCACGCGCAACGCCATCACCGCGCCCATCAGCGACCCCACCACCAGCCCCAGCAGAATCCACTCGAAGCTCAGAATCTGCCGATTGAGTAGCGTGGCGATAATTGCAATGAGCATCCCTGTCGCGCCGAGCTGATTACCCCGCACCGCCGTGCGTGGGTGCGACAACCCCTTTAGCCCCAGAATAAACAGCACCGCCGCCAGCAGATACGCCAGATTGATGATTGCCGCATTCATCGCCAAAAGTGTACCCTTATCAGGTACACTCTTTAGCGATTTAAGGAGAACGCAGCATGGCAATCTTAGTCAACGCCGATTCGAGAATTCTGGTTCCTGTCTCTTATACACATCT
>JAOAFW010000193.1 GCA_026416065.1 Fimbriimonadales bacterium | reverse complement strand
TGGCGGTCAATCCTGAAGTGATTTTGATGGTCGAGCCGACCTCCGCACTGGACCCGACTGCCACCTTCTATATCGAGGAACTGCTGACCGAGCTGAAAAAAGAGTACACTATCGTGATTGTCACGCACGGAATGCAACAAGCTGCGCGTGTTTCGGATTACACAGGCTTCTTTATGATGGGCGTCCTGCACGAGTTCGACACCACCGAGAAAATCTTCACCAATCCCAGCAAAAAGGAGACCGAAGACTATATTCGCGGGCGGTTCGGTTGAGCCAGAGCGGGTACAATAACCCTGCTGTGTTTCGTAAGATCCTGATTGCCAACCGCGGCGAGATAGCGGTACGCATTATCCGCGCATGCCGGGAGCTGGGCATCCAGAGCGTGGCGGTCTATTCAGAAGCTGACCGCGACGCACTTCATACACAACTCGCCGACGAAGCGATCTGCATCGGTCCCCCACCCAGCGTCGAGAGCTACCTGAACATTCCTCATATTTTGATGGCGGCGCAGATTACCGGCGCGGAGGCAATCCATCCCGGCTATGGCTACCTTTCGGAGCGCAGCAGCTTTGCGGAAGCGTGCGCGTTGCAGGGAATCAAGTTCATCGGTCCGCCTGTGGATGCCATCACCCAGATGGGCGACAAGTCGCTGGCGCGTGCAATCGCTCACCAGGCAGGCGCACCGGTATTGCCCGGTACGCAACGGGCACTGCAGAGCGAAGACGAGGCAGTCGCCGCCGCACGGCAAATAGGTTTCCCCTTGCTCATCAAGGCAGCGGCGGGCGGCGGCGGACGCGGAATCCGGCGCGTAATGAGCGAGGATGACCTGCTACCTGCACTGCGTATCGCCCAATCTGAAGCCCAAGCCGCGTTCGGCTCGCCCGAAGTCTATCTGGAAAAGTATATCCCCGAACCCCGCCATATCGAGGTGCAAATTTTAGCCGATGAACATGGCAACGTGTTGCACCTCTACGAGCGCGAATGCTCCATTCAAAACCCGCGCCACCAGAAGATGATCGAGGAAGCCCCCGCGCCCAATCTCAAGGTCGAGACGCGCCGCGCACTCGGTGAGGCGGCGGTCAGAGTCGCTCAGGCAGTGGGCTACCAGAACGCCGGCACCATCGAGTTTCTGGTGGACGCCGACGAGAACTTCTACTTCATCGAGATGAACACCCGCTTGCAGGTGGAACACCCCGTCACGGAAGCCATCAGCGGTATCGACATTGTACAATGGCAGATTCGAATCGCTGCGGGCGAGCCGCTTCCTTTCACGCAACACGAGATTCCTGTGAATGGGCACGCTATTGAGGCGCGCTTGACCGCCGAGATCCCTGAGCATGAGTTTACGCCTTCCACCGGGTGCATCAGTGAATGGACACCGCCGGGCGGTCCAGGCGTGCGTGTGGACAGTCACCTCTACACGGGCTACAGTATCCCGCCGTATTATGACCCCTTGCTGGCGAAGCTCATCGTGCATGCGCCTACCCGTGAACAAGCTGTCGCGCGCCTGCAACGCGCCCTTCAGGAGACGCGCATCGCAGGCGTCCAGACCTGCCGGGACTTCCTGATTCGGATTGCGCATACCGACGAGTTCCTTAAAGGCACGGTCTCCACGCCTTTCGTGCCCCGTCTGCTCAGGGCACATCGGGTTGCGGGAGGGGTCGCATGAACGGCAAACCTGCAGGGCGCCGCGCCGTGCGCGAGTGGGCACTGCGCGCTCTGTACCAGATCGATCTCGGTGGAAAACCAGTTGAGGAAGCCGTAGAGGAAGTGTTGAGTGTTGCCGCTTTAGAGCCGGATGATGCCAACGCTGTACGCGAACTCGTGTCGGGCGCTATCCGCACCCAGCACACTGAATTAGACCCCCTGATTGAGCAATTCGCGCGTGGCTGGACGATTGACCGTATGGCAGTCATCGACCGCAACCTGCTGCGCCTCGCGATTTATGAACTGCGCCATCACCCCGAGCAACCCTACAAAGTGGTCATTAACGACGCCATCGAACTGGCGAAGAAGTACAGCACTGCTGAGTCGGGGCGTTTCGTGAACGGGATTCTGGGCGCAATCGTGCGTCAGATGTACCCCGATGACGCGCCGCCACGCGATACAGACTAACATATCTCATGCCACCTGTCTGAGCAGCAAGCGAAACATCTCGCGGTTCAACTCTACCC
>JAOAFW010000161.1 GCA_026416065.1 Fimbriimonadales bacterium | reverse complement strand
TGCCGATTCCACCGCCGAGCCGCGAGAGCGCGACGCCCTTGCCCGACAGGCGGGGCATCAGGTATAGCAGCTGCGCCAGTTCCACCTGCAACGCGCCCTCGCGCGAGCGCGCCCGCTGCGCGAAGATGTCCAGAATCAGCTGCGTGCGATCCACCACGCGCGTTTGCGTCATCTCTTCGAGGTTGCGCTGCTGCACGGGGTTCAACTCCACATCGAACAGGATGACATCCGCCTCTTTCTCGCGGGCGAGCTGGAACAGTTCCTCGGCTTTGCCCTTGCCGATATAGGTGGCGACATCGGGGAAGTGGCGTTTCTGGCGTGTTTCACCGACGATACGCACGCCGGCGGAGTGGGCGAGCGCGCGCATCTCGTCGCTCCAGTAGGCTTCCTCGTACCCCTCGTGGTGGCAGAAAACGAGTATCGCGCGCTCCGCCTGTCCAATTTCTGTCAGTCGGTGTGGGATGCGCCGTCACCTCCATTGAGTTCCAGTTTCTGCACGCGCCGATTGTGACGGTCTTCGTGGCTGAAGCCCGTGCGCAGGAAGGCTTCGACGGTGGCGCGGGCAAGTTCCGGACCCACCACGCGCGCGCCCAGACAGATAATGTTCGCGTTGTTATGTTCCCGCGCCAGAGCCGCAGAGACAGGTTCGCTCGCGTTCGCGGCACGGACGCCGGGACGCTTGTTCGCCGCGATGCTCATGCCAATCCCCGTACCGCAGATGAGGATGCCCAACGCAGGGCGCGTCTCCTGCACCAGCTTCGCCGTGAGCGTGTGGGCGATATCCGGGTAGTCCGCCGGATTCTCCGAATAGACGCCGACATCGAGGATTTCGTAGCCCTGCTGTGCGAGATAATTTTTGAGATACTCCTTCAGCGGGTAGCCCGCGTGGTCGGCGCCCATATAGAGAATCATCGGTTCACCTCCGCGTCGTTCTGCGCACGCAGTACGCCGTTGCCCTGCTTAGTGACATGCAGTTTCTCGCGCAGCACTTCGAGGGCTTTCTGTAGTTGCAGGTCGCGTGCTTTGTCTTCCTCGGTCATACGCCAGTCCTCGGGGTTTTTGACCTCGATATCGGGCTTGAGACCGCCCACGCGCTTGCCGTCCACCATCTTTGCGTTCAGGTCAGTGCCGTTCGGCGTGAGGTACTTGGCGGTGGTGATGGCGACGGCGGTGTTCTGTGAGGTGGGGATGACCGTTTGCACCAGCCCCTTGCCGAAGGAGTCTTCGCCGATAAGCGGGGCGACTTTGTGGTCGCGCAGTGCGCCCGCCACGATTTCCGACGCGCTTGCGCTGCCGCCGTTCATCAGCACGACGATAGGCATCTCGAGATTGCGATAGCGTCCTTTGAGGGTGTAGCGTCGCTCCAGCAAGCCCTGCCTGCCGACCACGCTTACCACCACCTGCTCGCCCGATATGAACCGGCTGGCGACCTCGATGGCGGAGTCGAGTAGTCCGCCCGGGTTCGCCCGCAGGTCTAAGATGACGGCGCGCCCGCCGTTCTGCTTGATCTCGTTCAGGGCGCGATCGAGCAGCGTGGGGGCTTTCTCGCTGAAGTTCTGCAGCCAGATTCGGTAAATCTTGTTCGTATCATCCTCCAAGTAGACATCGACCGTTGGGCTTTCCACCAGGTCGCGACGGATGGTGACGGTGAACGGTTCTTCCATACCGTTGCGACGGATTGTGAGTTTCACATCGGTAAAGCGCGGTCCGCGTATCATGCGCACAGCGTCGTCTAACGCGGTACGCTCGAGGCTTTTCCCATCGACAGCGATGATGATGTCGCCTGCCTTCAGTCCGGCTTTGGACGCGGGGCTATTCGGCAAGGGACGCACGATGCGTGCGCCGCCGGGCGCGTCTTCCAGCAGCGCGCCGATGCCCGTGAAGCTGCCCTGCGTGTCTTCCTGCATGCGGCGGAAGGCGTCAGGATCCATAAAGCGTGTGTAGGGGTCGCCAATCGCACCCAGCATGCCATCGATACTGGTGTAGGTGAGCTTATCGACAGCAGGCGGATTGCCGTAGTAATGCGCTTCCACCTCGGCGAGCGTGCTGCGGAAAGCGTCGGTGGGGTCTAACGGTTCGCGCGTGAAGTGCGTGTTCGGCAACGGCGTGCCGAGCAGTGGCACAGACGAGCGGGTGAGCGTGGCATAGCCCTCCGCGCCCAAGAAACCGCCCACAAACATTCCGGGCAGCAGCAGTGTATAGATCCAAGCGCGTCCGCGTTCTCTCATGATTTCTTCTCCTGTGTTGCCAGCCATTTGACGGCGCGTTCCAGAACGGGGTCGCCCCCGAGTTGCCCGCGCATGCGCGGTTCGGCAGCGACGCGCTCATCGGGCTGCACGCCGCGCTGGTGGAACTTCGTTCCATCTGCGCCCATATAGCGTCCGACGGTGAGCGTAAAGCCCGAGCCGTCTTTGAACTGGTATAGATTCGTCTGCGAAGCATCGCCGAAAGTGGGCATACCGAACACGCGCGCCATCGCCGTCTGGCGAACCGCCAGCGCGGTCAGCTCCGCCACATTATAGGTGCCCCGATCCACCAGCACGGCGATAGGTAGCCGCGCGGGTTGTGGAGCTTTCGGCAAGTTGAGCGGGCGTTTCTTGTAGCTCTTGCCATCGCGATACTCCACCTGCGCAACGGTCTGCTTAGTCGCAAGCATGCTGAGAATCTGCAACGCCGGCTCCTGCTGACCCATCGCCACGCCGCGC
>JAOAFW010000079.1 GCA_026416065.1 Fimbriimonadales bacterium | reverse complement strand
GCACGATAGGATGCGCGTAGGTGCGCTGGTCGCCCATCACGCCCACGCTGCGCACATCGGGCAACACCGCCAGCGCCTGCCACACGCGCTGCGCCCAGCCTGTGCGCGTCAGTTCCTCGTTCAGAATTGCGTCCGCTGCGCGCACAATCGCGAGCTTCTCCGCCGTGACTTCACCCAGCACGCGCACCGCCAGCCCCGGTCCTGGGAACGGCTGTCGCCACACGATTTCAGGAGGCAAACCCAGCTCCAGCGCGACGCGACGCACCTCGTCCTTGAACAGATAGCGCAGGGGTTCAATCAGCTCCATCGTCATCCAGTCGGGCACCCCGCCCACATTGTGGTGGGTCTTAATCGTCGCTGCGATACCCGCGCCGCTCTCGATGACATCAGGATAGAGCGTGCCTTGCGCCAGGAAACGGCACTGCCCAATCGCGTCGGCATGCTCTTCGAACACGCGCACGAACTCTTCGCCGATAATCTTGCGCTTCTGCTCAGGGTCGGTTATGCCCCTGAGGCGCGTCAGGAACCGCTCGCGGGCGTCCACAAAAATCAGGCGCACGGGGAAATGTTGCGTGAACAGCGTGCGCACCTGCTCCGCCTCGCCCTGACGCATCAGCCCATGGTCTACAAAGATGCAGGTCAGCTGCTCACCAATCGCTTTTTGTACCAGTGCGGCGACCGCGCAGGAGTCGACGCCCCCACTCACGGCGCACAGCACGCGCTCGCGCCCCACCTGCTCGCGGATGCCGGCGACGCTCTCCTGAATGAAGTTGCGCATCGTCCAGTCGCCCTTACAGCCGCACACCTGGTAGAGGAAGTTGCGCAGCAGGTGCATACCGAAGGGGGTATGCGCCACTTCAGGGTGGAACTGCACACCGAACAGGTTGCGCTCCAAATCACCCATCGCGGCGACGGGGGTGTTCTCAGTCTCCGCCAGCGCGACGAAGCCTGCGGGGGGCGTCTCCACGCTGTCGCCGTGGCTCATCCAGCAGGTCAGGTGGAAGTCCAGCTCGTCGAACAGCGGCTCCGCGTGGACGACGGTGAGCAGGGTACGTCCATACTCGCGCTGTGGGGCAGGCGCGACCGTGCCGCCCAGCAGGTGCGCCATCAGCTGATGCCCGTAGCAGATGCCCAGCACGGGAATTCCCAGCGTGAACAGCTCCGGGTCAACGCGGGGCGCGTCGGGTTCGTACACGCTCGCCGGGCCGCCCGACAAGATAATCCCCTTCGGACGGTGTTCCCGCAGTTGGGGCAGCGGCGTATCGTAGGGCAGAATCTCGCAGAACACATTACACTCGCGCACGCGCCGCGCAATCAACTGCGTATACTGCCCGCCGAAGTCCAGAATAAGTACCTGCTCATGTGCGCCGATTGGAGCCGTCATCGGGGTATAGGATACCTGCTTTTTGTCCTGATAGCCCTACTGCGTCGCTAATACCCTCCCTCACGAATCCGCAAGCTCGGTAGAGCAGAAAGCATATCTTGCCTTTCGTATTCTGATAGAAGAAGATAGGCATCTCTCTCATGGCTGATACTGACAAGCAACGGCTCCGACTCGTTGCGCATAAGGCATAAATCTTC
>JAOAFW010000382.1 GCA_026416065.1 Fimbriimonadales bacterium | reverse complement strand
GCCTTCCGCTTCGGCTTCCATCCGCACGCGCACGACTGCCCGGTCGCCAATCAGGTTGTACTCCAGCGATACCCAGCTCGCAAGCCCTTGCAGTTCCAGCTTCGCTTTTTTTCGGCTGAATGCGATGAAGGGTTCCCAGATGCGCTCGGACGGTATCCCAGCGCTGCTTGAGCGCGGCGGCGTTATGCTGGGCGCGGGCAGCAGGAGCGATGTGTCGTTCCGCAGCGGCGAAATCGCCCTGCGCCATCAACTGCAGAAGATGCTCCCCCGCATGGCTCGCCTGCAGCAGCCCCGGAGTGACCCTGCCTAACGGGATAATCGGACAGACACTGCAGCAGAGCGCGAGCACCACGATCCCGAGCGCGCCCGCGCCCAGCTGCAGCCACAGACTCCGACTAATCCGAGACCACCACCCAGCGGCGTTCGTTGGCGGAGACCTCCACCGCCTCCAGCACCGCCTGGCACTTCAGCCCGTCGTAGAAGTTCGGCGAGGGCTGCTCGCCTTTGCTGATTGCCTCCAGCGCGTCGCGCACCAGATGGGTAAAGGTATGCTCGTAGCCGATGATGTGTCCGGCGGGCCACCACGCGCTGATGTAGGGATGCACACCTTCGGTCACCTGTATCGTGCGGAAACCGCGTGTGCCTGCCGGGTCGGTCTCCAGATACAGCTCCAGTTCGTTCATCCGCTCCAGGTTAAACACGAGGCTGCCTTTGGAGCCGTTGATTTCGAAGCGGTTGTAGTTCTTGCGTCCCAGCGCGAAGCGCGTGGCTTCAAAAGTGCCAATCGCGCCGTTGGCGAATCGCGCCAGAAACATCGCCGCGTCGTCCACCGTCACCTCGCCCATCTCGGTACTGGCTTGCCCGCCCAGGCGGTCGTCCACCTCCTTCAAAATCGGGCGCTGCTTGATGAAGGTATGCATCATGCCGCACACTTCGCGAATCTCGCCCACCAGCCAGCGGGCAAGGTCGATGATGTGCGCGTTCAGGTCGCCGTGCACGCCTGACCCTGACACCTCCTTTTGTAGACGCCATACCAGCGGGAAGTTGGGGTCGACAATCCAGTCCTGCAGATAGGTTCCGCGAAAGTGGTAAATCTCGCCAATCACGCCCTCGCTGATGAGTTGCTTGGCATACGACACGGCAGGGGCTTTGCGGTAGTTGAAGAACACGCCGTGCTTGACGCCGTGCTGTTCCACGGCTTGCATCATCGCACGGGCTTCGGCGAGATTGTTGGCAAGAGGCTTCTCGCACAGCACGATTTTGCCATGCTTGGCGGCTTCGATGGAGGGGGGCGCAGGCAGGTTGCCCGGCGTGGACACATGCACAAGGTCAATATCCTCGCGGGCAACCACCTGTTGCCAGTCGGTGGCGTATTCTTCGAAGCCGTACTTCTCGGCGGCGGCGCGCACGCGGGCCTCGTGGCGTCCGCAAATCACCTTCAGCACGGGTTCGTATTCCAGCTCGGGGAAGAAGTAGCGCCCCTGCCGATAGGCGTTGCTGTGCGCCTTGC
This sequence comes from Fimbriimonadales bacterium, assembly GCA_026416065.1. Lineage (GTDB taxonomy): Bacteria > Armatimonadota > Fimbriimonadia > Fimbriimonadales > GBS-DC > GBS-DC. The sequence goes on along the minus strand of JAOAFW010000382.1, from coordinate 3,817 downwards.
CCATGAACTGATAGCCAATCAGCGCGACATTCAGTTTCCGTTTCGCCATAAAGCACCTCCTTAGCGTGGCACAGGGCGTGCGGCGGGCGGACGGGGCGCGCCCTGCGGCGGCGCAGCCTGCTCAGGGTTGAACGGCTGCACTATCGTGTTCGTGATTTTCGCCTTCGATTGCAACTGGCGCACATAGTCGCCAATCTGGATTCTCACGGCTTGCTCGCGCAGCTCCTGCTGTTCTTCGGGCGACGCTTGCGAACCGGTGCGCTCCTTACGGATAATCATATAGCCGCTCATGGCGCGGAACGGCTCAGAGACCTGACCCGGCTGCAGCGCGTCCAGCTTCTGACGCAGGTCGGGCACGATGAAGTTCTTGTTCTGCCAGTTCATCTTGCCGCCGCGGTCTTTGCTGAACGGGTCCTCGGAGTATTCCTTGACCGCTTCGGCGAAGTCCAGTCCCTGCTGGATTTTCCCGTATGCCTCGCGCGCCTTCGCCTCCGCAGCGGGGGCGTTCTCTTCCTGCTGTTCAGGGGTGTTGCCCTGAATACGGATGACGATCTGGCTATACTCCACGAAATCGTCGAGGCTCACCTGACGCTCCACGAGTTTTTCCACCAGCATCTGCGTACGGATTCGGGCAAACAGGCGGCTGGGCGGGAACTGGTTGCGCTTGAGGAAGTCGTCGAGGCTCATGCCCGGTGGAACCTGTGCCTCTGCGTTCTGGAGTTGCTGTTTGTAGCGGGCTTCTACGTCGGCGTTGGAGACCGATATGCCCTCCTTGCGTGCTTCTTGCTCTACGATACGCTCCAGTATCAGCTCCTCGATAGCGGTCGCCGCGAACCAGTCGTAGCTTGCCTGAATCAGCTCGCTGGCGCGGATGGGTTCGCCGTTTACCGTTGCCACGACAGAGTCACCCGCCGGGAGCGGTGCAGGGCGATACTGCTGAGGTAGTTGGGGTTGTTGACGCTGTTGCGTCTGTTGGCGTTGCTGCTGCTGTCGCTGCTGTTGCTGGCGTTGTTGCGTCTGTTGGCGCTGTTGCTGTTGCCGCTGCTGTTGCCGTTGCTGTTGCCGTTGCTGTTGCTGGCGTTGTTGCGCTTGTTGCTTCTGTTGTGTTTGCTTCTGACTCTGCGACTGCTGTTTCTGCTGCTGCGAAACGCCCACGACGGGGCTAATTGCAATCGCTAATCCAAGCAAGCTCAGCATTCCATATCGGTATTTCATTCGTTGCCTCCTGTACGCACGGGTAAGTTCGACAGGCGTATGGGGGTTTCCTGCAAGGCGGTTCCGACAGGTGCCCAGTAAAGCAGCAGCCCCAGCGCAACCACGCCCAGCGGCTGTGCGCTCAGTAGGGCGGTCGTGAGCGCGCCTACCAGCCACGCGCGTTGCAACGCAGTTGGTAGCGGGCGCACTGAGCGCGTGCGCAGTATCCCTACGCCGCATGTGATGCCGATTGCGAGATACCAGCCCTCAAGCGGGCTGAGCCCGCTCGGTTGCAACGCGGGCACACCGCTCCGCCACAGCGCGACGGCACATAACCCCAGTAAAATCGCGCCGTGCAAGGCGAGGTCGCGACCATTAGACAGGCGCACGACGCGTACAGGCTGATTTTGCAAAGTAAGGCGTACGCGACGCCGTTCGCTGCGTTCGCGCTGCAACACCTGCAGGCTGAGAGTGAGCGCGCTCACCGTCGCGCCCCAGCCGAGCGCAGGCGATAATCCTTTCCAAGCGAGCCAGAGTGCGATTAACCCTGTCAGGTACGCCACGCCGAGCGGGTTGCCCTCAATCGTGAGCCATGCGCGGCAGGCAATCATCCCCCACACGATTGCCAGTATCCCATACAGATCACCCACACCGGATGCTGCCAAACTGTGCCCCAATGCGCCTTGACGCGCCCAGGCTCCCCCACTCACCGAATCCAAACTCAGCGCAATCAGCCCCAGCCCCGCGATTACGCCGTGTCCCACCGGGCGCGAGTCGAGGGCGTGGCTTAGACGAAGCAGACCCCCACTCAACACGAGAAATAGAACCACTTGTAGCCAGAGGGGAGCTTCAGGCGCAATCGCAGGCGCAAAGCCCCCTACGCTGCTTACCAGAATCCAGCCACCCCAGTCGAGTAGCCAATGCTGGCGCAATGGTTCTGTCTTGTTTACTGCCCCCTTTTGCGCCAAGTGGACACGAGGAACCCGCTTTTGGTTCCAGCTCGTTACAACGCCCCACAAGCTTAGCCCAAGCTGCCACGCCAGCCACAAACTCGTCATCTGAAGCGAGTGTACCTGATGACAGAGTGAACCAATCACGCCTTGTTTAGGCAGGAAACACTTTCTCAACGGTGAATCCCACAGGCATGCGCGTCTTGTGGCTGCTGGGGCTGTTGTTATGGATCGGCGGGTGGAGCCAGTCGCCGATTACACGGGCGGACTTAGCCGTGCGTTTGATCGAAACCGAGACCTGCTGGGAGTCGCATCGTGAATCGTCTGAGGCGCGTCTGCGTGCGACGCGCCCGCTGTCGGATGGATTGACCGCCTTCTTTTCGGGCAGGTTAGGCGAACTCGCGCGCAACCTGACGCTCGCCTGCGCCGCACTCCACTCAGAGGCGAACCCTGCCCCTGAACTGCTCTACGCCGGTGCGCTGGGTGTGCGCATGCCCCATGTTATCGATAAGGAGGCGATGGACAAGGGCGAATTTGTACTGCGTTTCCAACTATTTGGGTTCTACAACGCCGAGAAGCCCCAAACGCCCCTGCAACTACGCTGGAAGGTAATCCGACGCGGCGAGACGCGCCCTATCCGCGAGGGCACGCTGGAGAACCCTGAACCGGGCGCGGCGGCGACTTTGCTTACTCAGACAACAGAGGGCGACTACGAAGTGCATTTTGAAATCCGACAGGGCGAGCAGATTCTGCGCCAGTGGCGTCAGACCTTCAGCGTCGTCTCGCGACTGAGCGCGCGGCTGGAGGCGTTAGACCGCGCCGCCGAAACCCACGACGACGCCGACACGATTGAGCGGATGACCGTGCTGAACGCGCGGGATGTGCTGCAGAGCGCACAGAAAGGCGACAGCCCTGAGACCTTCTACCCGCTGCTGCGCCTGTTGCAGCTGGCGGAGCGCATCGCGGCGGGCTGGGAAGCGGGCAAATCGGCATGGCAGCCCGCGCCGGGCGACTACTGGATGGCGACGCTGTACCGCGAGCGCAAGGTGGCGTTTCGCCTGTTCATCCCGAAGCAGTTCAAGCCGAACCAACCCATCCCTGTCGTGGTCGCCTTGCATGGCGCGGGCGGCAACGAGCATCTGTTCTTTGAGGGCTACGGGCTGGGCATCGTGCTGAAGGAAGCCGAGAAGCGCGGCTGGGCGGTAATCGCCCCCCGCGCCGAGATTCAGCTGGCGCATATCGGCGGCGCGCTGGAAGCCGTGCAGAAACTACTGCCTGTCGCCCCCAAGCGCGTCTACCTGATGGGGCACTCGATGGGCGGGGCGCACAGCTTCGCGGCGATTGCGCAGTTCCCCGACAAGTTCCGCGCGGTGGTCATCTTCGCCGGCGCAGGGCAGCCAACCCAAGTGCCCGCCGACCTGCCGATTCTGATGACCGTCGGCGAGCAAGAGATTGCGATGCTCAAAAACAACATCGAGAACGCCTATCGCCGCCTGCAGGGCCTGAACCTCAAGACGCTGGACTACAAAAAGTACGACGCCTGCGACCACCTGATGATTGTACGCGAGGCGATGCCCGACGCCTTCGCGTTCTTTGAACGCGCGCCTGCACGGTAGCGCAAGCAATTGTGTCATACTAATCGGGGTTTCTAATGAGATATCAGCCCTCACCCC
>JAOAFW010000331.1 GCA_026416065.1 Fimbriimonadales bacterium | reverse complement strand
GAGAGGGGAGCAGGCAGAAGGGAGGTACTTACTTGCGGTTGGGAGGGAGGATGACCTTGTCGATGACGTGAATCACGCCGTTGGTGCACTCGATGTCCGCCTTGACGACCTTCGCGTCATTGATGCGAACGGTGTTTCCTTCAACGCGGATATTAATATTCTGACCCTGCAGGGTCTTGGCGGAACGCAGTTTTACAACATCCTTAGACATAACCTTGCCCGAAACCACGTGGTAGAGCAATACACGGCGCAAGGCTTCCTTATCCTTGAGCAGCGCATCTACCTGTGCCTTGGGCAGCTTCGCGAAGGCTTCGTCGGTGGGAGCGAACACGGTGAACGGTCCCTCGCCGCGAAGCGCATCGACAAGACCAGCCTCCTGTACAAGCTTGACGAGAGTCTTGAACTGACCTGCGCCAACAGCGGTGTCAACAATATCCTTTTTCTCGGCATTGGGCGCCATACCGGCGTAGCCGATTAACGCACTCGCCAACAAGACGGCGGGTAAGCCCCAAATCCATCGGTTTTTCATAGTCGCCTCCAGATGTTTAGCGTGGCAAAATATTACCCCTGTGCGCGGGAGGCAGTTCTGTGATTTAAGTCACATTTGGGGGAAATCGGGACTATTTCACCCGATTTTGCCCACTGGTCAGCACATTGCCGAACTCGTCATAGGGTAGCGCCCATAGTGCGAGCGCGAGGGCAATGACGAGATCGTCGTGCGTACCGGAAGCACCCTGCAGGCGCACGCCGTGCTCGGTAGGCGTCGCTTCAAAGTGGTACAGTTCGTTCAAGAGGGCAGGTTCGGGAAGTAGCTGCAGTGTACCCTGTTCCAGCATCAGAGCAAGGTTCTGAATCAAGTTTTGCTTGAACCCCTGAGTGAAGGCGACGCCCTCGGCGTGGGGGACGCCTGCCTGCTGCAATGCCTCCAGCAACGGGTCGCCGATACCCGTGCGGTCGCACAACACACGCGTAGGAGCATGCAAACGCAGCTCCCTTGCGACTGCCTCAATCTGCTCGCGCCACGACAGACCCTGCCAGCGACGAAGGGCCACCAGCTTCGCTCCTCCGCGTGTGCCGCGCAACACCGCCAGCGCGGTGAAATCGCGATAACGCGCCCAGTCAACACCTGCCACTGTCAATCCCTCATCGGGCAGATTCAGCAGCAGAGCGCGGTCAATCCACTCCGTGCGAAACAGTTGCCCTACATCGTCCAGAAACTGCGCACCATACTCCACCTGAAACTGGCGCTGCGTCATCAAACTCGCCTGCATTTGCAACACGGTGGGCGAAAGCAGTGGATTGTGCCACGAAGGGCTGCGCAGGCTCCAGACCCGAACCCCGTCCTCCTGCCCTTGGAGGTAGAACCGATAGAAGTAGTTCTTGCCGCGCGGGGTGGAAATCAGGGCGAGTTTGCCTCCCGTATCAGCAAGCATCGGCATCAACACTTCCCTGACCACCGCTTCGGGCATGTAGGCGGCTTCGTCCACAATAATCAGGTGCGCCTTGCGCCCACGCAGGAGCATCCCGCCTCGTGCGACGGAACGCGCCCAGAGCTTCGAGTCGCCTACAGACAGGGTCGGGGCGGGCGTGCGGCGCACTACGGGACGCGCCCCCGTGCGCTGGAGGAACTCCCGCACCCGCTCGAAGCCCAGCAGCGCCTGCTCCTGCGACGGCGCCACCAGCAGCGTCTGGCGTGCTGCCCCACAGAGCAGAGAGCGGGTAATCTCCGCGGCGATGACCTCCGTCTTGCCCCAACGCCTGCCGCACGCCAGCACCCGCACCGGCGCACCCGAACCCAAAAACGCCTGTTGACCCGGATGAGGATACCAGCCTGAAATCACAACACATCAGCCCCTGCGGAGTCTGTCAGCAGGAGAGTAAAAAGACAACCTGAACGAAAACGGCGTATGGAAGACACGCTCCATGCCACAATAGAGGGCATGTGGCTCGCAGGCGTCGATGAGGCGGGACGGGGTCCCATCGCGGGTCCGGTGGTGGCAGCATGCGTCGTGTTGCCGCCGCACCACTCGATTGTAGGCATTGCCGATAGCAAGCGACTGAGCGCGGTGCAACGGGAACAGCTAAGCACGCAGATTCAGCTCGAGGCGATTGCCTGGGCGATTGGCGTCGCCAGCCCACGCGAGATTGAGCGATGGAACATTCTGCAGGCAAGCCTGCTCGCGATGCGTCGTGCAGTGCTGCGGTTGCATATCACACCCCACCAAGTGCTGATTGACGGCAAGTTCTGCATTCCGAACCTGCGCCTGCCCCAGCGAGCCGTTGTCGGCGGCGACGCCTCGGAGGAGTGCATCGCCGCCGCCTCCATCCTCGCCAAAGTCGCTCGCGACCGGATCATGCGCGAGTTAGACCGCCTCTACCCCCAGTACGGCTTCGGACAGCACAAAGGCTACCCAACGCCCCTGCATCTGGAGCGACTGGCGCAATACGGCGCGTGCCCCGCACATCGGCGCACCTACGCACCGGTTGCGCAAATGCGCTTGCTCACTACCTGCGCTGAGGTACCGAATGATGGCTAACAGACGAAGCCGTCTCTGGCTCCGCTGGACTGTCGCGACCGCCCTCGCTGAACTGGTGGGGTTGGGAGCGACCTTCATGGTTATTGGTTTCCTGGTCTCTACCATCGACACGCGAACGGTGGAGGGCATCTCGCCCACCATCTTTTTTGGGATGGATTGGGCATTCGAGATGGAGGCACTTTGGTCGATACTAATCGTTAGCGGAGCGCTCCTGATTGCAGGCATGGTTGTAGGCGCGATTCAAGGAGCGTTTCTGGTTGCGATTGCAAGCGAAGAGGTGAAGCCTAACGCCTGTTAGGAGCTTTCGCCTGTTCAGGTACACTTAGGGGCGATAATGGGAGGTACACGTCGTTGAGAGGTGTGATTATTGCGGGTGGTTTCGGCACGCGCCTGCGTCCCCTCACCCTGCGCCGTCCGAAACCGCTTATGCCTGTGGCAAATCGCGCGTTTCTGGAGTATCAGGTGGCGCAGCTCAAAGCCGCAGGCGCAGAAGAAATCGTGTTCGCTACGAATTACCTGGCAGACCGGATTGAGGCACACTTTGGCGATGGCAGCCGGTTCGGCGTGCGCATGCGTTATGCGGTGGAGCGCGAGCCGCTGGGAACCGCAGGCGCGATTCGAAATGCGGTGGAAGGTCTGCCTCCCGACCGCGCGATTGTGTTCAACGGCGACATCCTGACCGATTTCGACATCGGCGCGATTGTGCGTCGGCATATCGAGCACCAGGCACAGGTCACCCTCACCCTCTACCGTGTGCGACGCCCGCACCCTTACGGCGTGGTTCAGGTGAGCGACGAGGGGCGTGTGGAGGCGTTTATCGAACCCACAGAGGAGCAGAAACGCGCCGCCGATAGAGGCGAGCCGATGGAAGGCAGCGATTTTATCAACGCTGGAATCTACATCATCGAGCCGGAGACGCTGGCGCGTATCCCCCTGCGCCCCTGTTCCATCGAGCGCGAGTTCTACCCGCAGATTTTGGCGGAGGGCGCGCCCGTATATGGCGTGGAGGGCAAGGGTTTCTGGCTGGATATAGGTCGCCCCGCCCAGTATCAGCGAGCGACGCGCGCCCTGCTGAGCGGCGAGGTGAAAACCGCTCTCCCCCCCGCTGGCTACCACACCGAACACGGCTACTGGCTGGGTACTGAAGCGCAGATCGAGCCTGATGCCGAAATCGAGGCGGGCTGCCAGATCGGAGACAACGCCTGCATCGAGGCGCGGGTGCAACTCAGCGACTATACCGTCGTCGGCGCAGGCAGCTCCGTCGGTGGCGGCAGCACCCTGCACGGCTGCATCCTGGGCGAGCGCGTGCAAATCGGCGACGGCTGCCATCTGGTAGATTGCATTCTGGACGATGAGTGCGTCATCGAACCCCATGTGCGCTTGCGTAATGCCGTACTGGGCGCGGGTTCGGTAATCAAAGCATACAGCGTGATGGAATAGCAGGAATCGCCGCCTTGTGAGTCGTATTTACCTGCAAGGAGGCGAGAGCGTGGACGAACCCATCAAGCGTTCGGACGCAGTCGAGAAGGAATATACACAGGCGGTCATCTACGGCATCGTCGGTCTGGTGGCGCTGGCGCTCACTTTCCTGTTCTGGCGGTACGGCGGCATGTTTTATTCGTTCTCATGGGGATTCGCACTCATCTGGCTCGGCGCGTGGGGTTATGCCGGCTGGTCTTACTACAAAACGACCAAAGTACCTGCCTATCCTGTTGAGTGTCCTTTCTGCCATAAGGAGACCGTGCTGGTCGCGCCCCCACAAATGGACTTCACCTGCGAACACTGCCTCAAGCGCGTACCTATTGAGAGTGGGCGCGTCATGGAGGTCATCGCCGTTAAGTGCCCGCACTGCGGCTCGATGGAACAGGTCTCGGTGAAAGCGTCGGCGGCGATTTGCGAGCAGTGTCAGCGTGAGTTTCCTATCCGCACGACCGGGCGCGTGCCTGCAGGGATGCCACTACCGCAAGACGATCCGACACCCTATGAGCTGGTGCTGCTCGGCGTGGAGCGACGCAAGGAGGAACAGGCGATTCTTGCGCTGGAGCGACTTTTGGATTTGAATCGCCCCGATGTGAAGAAGCTGCTGGAGTCGGTCCCGATGGTGCTCCTCACAAACATGCCACGCCGCAAGGCAGAGAGTCAAGCGCGTGAGCTGAGCGAGCAGGGCGTGCTGGTGGAAGCACGGCGCATCGAAGACCCCAATCGCGTGCCGACCCCGTGGAGTTAGCGACGGCGGAGCCTGGGCTTTGGGACGTTGCACCGCACCCATTCGGGGCGCTTCGGGTCGGGCGTGAGTTTCGCGTCGCGCGGCTCGAGAACGCGCCAGCGTGTCGCGCCGCCGGGCAAAAACAGGTAAGCATTCGGGAACGGTAAGCTCGCCGAGAGGGTCTCCGGCTCGGTCAGGCTCTCCCGCACGCCTCTCAAAAAGTCGTCTGGTTCCACACCGCCTGCGCATAACATCGCCCTGCCTAAACGCTGCTGCCCGTAAACAGAGTCGATGTAAAGCGCAAGCGCAAGATACTCTTCATATCCATCCCGACGGCGCGAACGCCAGCGCTGCGGGTTCAGTCCCTCGCGCGCCATGCGCTCCACCAGTGGCTTCACCGCGCGGTTCAGATAGGCATCGAACGCCTGCGGCGGCACGCCCATCAGAAAATCCGAATCCGTCCCGTGCGACGTGCGCGCCAGCGCCACCAGCTGCGAAATAAACCACCGCTCACCCAGGTCGCCGTTCGCCCACGGTTCTGGCTCCACGAACGAGTTAATCGGCGGGATAATCCAGTGCCCATATTCATGCGTCAGCTCGCGCACCCATTCCTGGAGTGGCACGCGCTCGCTCAGGTCATAAAGGGAAATCAGGGTCTGTTGCTGTTCCGCGCCCGCCTTGCCTTCGGTCATCAGGAACACCCGCAGCAGTCGGTAATAGCGGAGGGGATGGTCTAACCCGAGCTCGTGGCGCGCCAGCATATAGCAGTCGAGTAACAGGCGACAGGCGCGCTCAGCATACGAGTAAAGCGTCTGGCGCTGCGCGTAGACCTCCACTAAGGGGGTGGGTGGATTGCTCTCTAAAACGCCTTGCACGCGATAGGCGAACGCCGCCTTGTGGAGCGGGTCTTCCACAGGTGTCGCCAACGGCGCCGGCGAGCCGAGAACTTTGTAGCGCACAAAACAGAGTGTACCCATCATATCACGCTCACTGCCAGCAGCCACGCCTCAAGGCAGTCGGGCGCGTGGGCGAGGCGTTGCAACTGCGGATGGCGCGGCAGCGCGTTGCGCAAGATTTGCAGCGCACTGCCATAGTCGCCGTAAGCGTAGGCGCGGAGCGCGTCGGAAAGCTCGGGATGCTCGCGCAGGCGCGTGGCAATCGCTTTCTCGATGAGCCGGTCGCGTCGTTGCTCATCTGCGGTGAGCAGGGTGTAGAACGATTCGTAGCGTTCCAGCAGCTGCGCGACACTGAGGGTAATCTGCTGACGCGCCAGGGCAGACTGAGCCTGTCCCATCACGCGGAGCAACAACTCGATGTCGCGCTCGTCCCCGTGCCGTGCGAGGGCGCGCGCCACTGGCGCAATCACGGCAGGCTCCGTCTCGCGCTGGAGCTGTCTCCGCAGCAAATGAGCCATGTGCGAATCCTTCGGCAGCGCAGCAATCACCACCGCCGCGTCCGCCCGTACATCCGCATGCTCCGATTCCAGCCAGCGGGCAAGGCGCAGGGCGTCTACTTGCTCCTGCACGATGGGCATGTCGGCGTGTTCCAGCGCGGCGGCAATCGCCTCGAGCAGGCTGGACTGTTCCAATGGACCGGGCGCGCGCTCCAGCCTGTCCAACAGCGCGGGCAAGGCGCGCGGGTCGGCGATGCGCTTAAGGGCTTGGACCGCCGCAATCCGCGCCTCGATGCGCTCGGCATCGAGCAGGCTGGTCAGCTCTTCGGTGGCGTCGGAGCTGCCAATCGCGCCCAGCGCTTCGGCGGCTTCGAGCGCGAGGTCGCTGGCAGGATCTTTGAGAACCTGCAGCAGCGCGGGCACGGCGCGCGGGTCGCCAATCGCGCCCAGCGCTTTGGCGGCTTCGCGGCGCACTTCGGGTATCGGGTCGCGCAACGCGCTAATCAGCTCCTCCACCGCCAGCGGGGTCTTCTCTTCGGCTAACGTACGCACGGCGTTCAGGCGCGTGGCGACATCCGCCTGCCCCCGCAACTGGCGCATTGCACGCCAGCCCCGCGGACGCG
>JAOAFW010000300.1 GCA_026416065.1 Fimbriimonadales bacterium | reverse complement strand
GCTTCTTAGCTACCTTGCGTCCTCTCATTACTTGCCTCCTGTGGTCATAGCGGAGCGTCTGCCCCTGCCACGAGGAAGGATTATACCATGCGGCTCGAGGCAGTCGTCGTCGGGACGCCGACGCTACGGTAGAAGCTCCGTCGTCGGGACGCCGACGCTACGGGGAGCGGCTCCGTTGGCGGGGGCGCCGACGCTACGGACGGCTCTGCGTAGCGTCGGCGTCCCGACAACGATGCGTGGACAAGAGTATCCGTACCACTTAGTCTACAATCTCCACGCCCATCGAGCGGGCGGTACCGGCGATGATTTTCATCGCTGCTTCGATGTCGTTGGCGTTCAGGTCGGGCATTTTGCGCTCGGCGATTTCACGCAGCTGCTGGCGCGTGATTTTACCCACCTTGTTGCGCAACGGATTTGCTGAGCCAGACTGGATACCCGCCGCCTGCCGAATCAGGTCGGACGCCAGCGGCTGCTTCACGATGAAGGTGAAGGTACGGTCTTTGTAGACCGTAATCTCCACCGGCAGCGTGGAGCCTTTGAGGCTGGCGGTGCGCTCGTTGAACGCCTTCACAAACTCCATGATGTTCACGCCTGCCTGACCGAGTGCGGGTCCCACAGGGGGCGCGGGCGTCGCCGCGCCTGCAGGCAGGTTCAACTTCACTACGTTAATCACTTCTTTCGCCATCGTCTATGCCTCCTACGAAATCTTCTCTACCTGGTCAACTTCCAGTTCCACAGGCGTCTCGCGCCCAAAAATGTTGATGAGGATCTTCACTTTGCTGCGCTCAGGGTCGACGCTCTCGACCTTTCCGTTAAAATCGGCGAACGCGCCCTCGATGACTCGCACCGTATCGCCCGGCGAGAATGCGATGCGCGGACGCTCTTTGCTCTCGATAATTGACCGCTTAATCTCCTCCACCTCTTCGGGGGAGAGCGGTACAGGTTTACCGCCCGACTCCACGAAGCCCGTCACGCCCGGCGTTGTGCGCACGAGAGTCCAGGTCTCGTCGTCCAGAACCATCTCCACCAGCACATAGCCGGGAAAGACGCGCCGCGTGACGGTCTGCTTCTTACCGCCTTTGGTGCGCACTTCCTGCTCCGTCGGGATGAGTACCTGAAAGATGCGGTCGTCCATCCCTTGCGCTTTGGCGCGTTTCTCGATGGCGAGCTTAACCTTGCTCTCGTGCCCCACTAAGGTGCGCACCACATACCACGCTGTTCGTGCAAAAGTGGTCATAGGCAATACCTCTCAGCGTACTCCCTGCGCCCACAGGTCGATCTGGTGCGTGAGTCGGGTCAGCAGCACATCCCAGAAAGCGAACCAGATGGCGGCGACCAGCACAAAGCCGATGACCACCAGCATCATCTGAGTTGTCTCTTCGGGCGTAGGTTTGACCACGCGGCGCAACTCCGCCACAATATCGTGGAACCAGTTGCGCATCCGAGCAATCAGTCCCGGGCGTTCCGTCTGTGTTTTGAGCGATGCCATCGTTCTATCGCCTCTCCGTTAGGTTTTGAGCGTCGGGGTGGAAGTATACCCCACACAGCGCACGATTTTAATCAGCCGATGTGTGTAAGATAATAGTCTGACCCCCGCGGGGGCTGAATTTACTGCTCATCCGCTAATCGTTATACAGATATTCTACCATCTGGGCTATAATTCATTGCTGCTATCGATGTCCGATTCACGGTGGTACTTCCAGCTGATGGGGGTGTTCGAGGCGCGTAGAGGGGCGTTTCGGATGACGCGCTTTCGCACCTCCAAAGACCTCTCGCTGCTGGGATACCTGATTACGCACCCACCGCATCGGTTCACGCGGGAGAAGTTGGCGAGCCTGCTGTGGGAGGAGCTACCACCCGACCGCGCTCGCAACAATCTGAGCGTCGCCCTGAGCGCGCTGCGCCGCGCATTCGAGAATGCGGGCGAATACGCGCTTATCCATGCCGACGCTCAGCAGATTGGGCTGGACCCCGACCGCTTCGACGCGGATGTGTTGCAATTCCAGCGCGCTCTGCAGACAGCCCGCGCCTGCGCCGACCCTGAGCAGCAGTACGCATACTACGCACAGGCGATTGGATATTATCAGGGCGAGTTCCTGCCGCACGTGTACGATGTGTGGGCGATTAGCCACGCGGCGTGGCTGCAGGCGGAGCGGCAGCGCGCGCTGGAACGGCTCGCCCAAACCGCGGCGGAGCGGGGCGACCTACCGCAGGCAAAAGCGTGGCGGATGCAGCTCGAGCCGCTCCACCCGACCAGCGAGCCGACGTCCGCCCAACGCACGCGCGATGTGACGCCCACGCAACTGCCCACCCCGCGCTGTCGCCTCGTCGGGCGCGAGACCGAACTCGCGCGCCTGACGGAACTGCTCGCCGAACATCGATGCGTCACGATACACGGGCTGAGCGGGTTCGGCAAGACCAGCCTCGCGCTGGAGGTCGCGAACCGATTGCACGCGCAGGGCGCAACCGTCCACTGGATTGCGCTCACCGCGATTAGCGACGCGCGGCAACTTGCCCCCCACATCGTGCAATCGCTGAGCCTGCCCGCTGCGCCGAACCCACTGGAGACGCTGCAACGCTACTGCGCTACGCGCCGCCCGCTCCTGTTTCTGGACAATTTGGAGCATCTGCTACCCGATGGCGCGGCGGCAGTCGCGGAGCTGCTGCAGGCTGCGCCTGATGCACGGCTTTGTATCACCTCTTGCCTGCCGTTGCGCATCGAGGGCGAGACAACCTTTCCGCTTGCTCCGCTCCCCTGCACGGGAACGCCCGACAACCCCGCGATGGCGGTCTTTGTGGAGCGCGTTCGCCAGCGCGACGCCTGCTTCCGCCTCACGGACGCGAACCGCCCGCTGATTCAGGAACTGTGCGAGCGATTGGAAGGCGTGCCGCTGGCGTTGGAGCTGGCGGCGGCGCGGCTGGGCGCGTTGTCGCTGCCGCAGATGCTCACGCGCATCCATCAGCGACTGGACTGGCTGCGCACGCGCCGTCAGGACATCGAGCCGCGCCACTGGGCGATGCAGACCGCGCTGGACTCCGCCTTTGGCGCGCTCACGCTCGAAGCACAGCGCGCCTTGACTCAGTTAAGCTTGCTGCCCGATGTGTGGAGCCTCGACGCGGCGCAAACGGCGACGGATTTACCCCCTGAGACGCTGAGCGACATTCTGATCGCGCTCTGCGACGCCAGCCTCGTGGAGCGCGTGAGCGAGACACCCCTGCGCTATCGGATGCTTGAGATTATCCGCGAATACGCGCAGGCGCGGCTCAGCGACCGTCAGCGGCGCGGCGTGGAGAGGCGTCTGTGCGCGTGGATGCTGCGCGCTGCACTCGCCTGTGCCCCCGACGCCTGCACCGCGCGCCTGCCCGACTGGCTCGCGTTCTGGGACGAGCGGCGCGCGCTGCTAACACACACGCTCGACTGGCTGGAGCAGCGCGGCGCGTGGCGCGACGCCCTGCGCCTGATTCGCGCCACGGAGCGGTACTTCTACCTGCGCCCCATCCACGAGGACGCCTTGCGCCGTCTGCAACACGCGCTCGACTCTAACGCACTGCCGCCTCACGAGGCGACGGAAGCGCGCCTGCTGCAAGTGCGCCTGCTGTTCGAGACTCAGCAGTTCCTGCGCGCCGCGCCGACTGCCCATGCGCTCGCGCAGCTCGATCGGCGCGACCGACGGCGCGGCTGGTCGCTCTACTGGGCGACGCAAATCGCCTTCATCCTGCGTGACACGCCCACTGTGGGACGCTACTGGCGACAACTGCGCAAACGCTACGCGCAGAGCGACGACCCGCCTCTGCGCCACGCCATTCACTACCTGCATGGCTATCTGGAGCCGCCCGATGACCCCGTCGCATGGCGCGAGGCAGGCGTGGTCTTCGCGCGGGCGACGGGCGACCCGCTCCTGCTGGGACACGCGCTCGACGCACTCATTGAACAGCAGATTTTCTTCGGCGAGTACGCGCGTGCGCTGGGCTACCTGAACGAGGCAGAGCAGGTCTACGCCACGCTGAACGACTGGCTGCATTTGAATCGTATCCAGCACTCGAGGGCGCAGTGCCATCTGCAACGCGGCGAGCTGATTGAAGCGCATCAGGTTCTGGATGCCTGCGCAGAGCAGGAGCGTCAGCGCGGGCTGTCGTTGCACACCACGCGCTGGCTGCAGGCTCAGCTGCTGCGCTGGCAGGGCGCGCCCGCGCAAGCGATACAACTGGCGCTATCGGAAGTCGCCCCCGTCGAGGCGCGGCGGTATTGGCACAGCGCGGCGATGCTGCTGGAGACCGCGGCGCAGTGCGCAGGCGACTTGGGCGACTGGCGCGACGCCCTGAGCTACTGCGAGCGAGCGATGCGCCTGCGCGCCCACGAGGACGACCCGACCCGCGCCTGCTTCAATCGCACTCTGACCGCCTACTGCCGCGCGCGAACGGGCGAAGCCGACGCCCTCGCCGAGCTGGAAGCGTGCCTGCAGTTCTGGAAAACGCGCGGCTGGCGTCCTTGGCAAGCCAACACGCTGCAGTACCTCGCCGACGCCTACGCGCACTACAACGACTACGAGCGCGCTCACGCCGCCCTGCAGGAAGCCATCGCGCTCAACGAAGCGATGGGACGCGCCCTCGCGCTCCAAAAATGTCGGAGTCGGCAACGCGAACTGCCGATTTTGAACTCACACGAGTTCTGTAAGACCTTATGATGTATCCTATCTCCGTATGCCTGCTCGCGCGGGCAACGGAGGACGACGATGTATAGGCAAATATTAACTGTCGGATTGTGTCTGCTTTTGACGATTGCGGGAGTGAGCAGCGCACTTGGTCAGGCGTTCACGTATCAGGGTTTCCTGCGCCAGAACGGCAACCCTGTGAACGGCAATCTAACGGTCACGTTTACGCTGTTCAGCCACCCGACAAACTCGGGACCAGCGCAGGTCGGCTCGCCGATTATGCAGAATGTGAATGTGCAGAACGGACTCTTCACGGTGGAGTTGAACTTCGGGGCAGTGTGGGATGGCTCCGACCGCTGGCTGGAGATTCGCGTCGGCTCGACCACGCTCAGCCCGCGCGTGAAGATTAACCCCACGCCGTATGCGATACGCGCCGCCACGGCGGGCACGGCGAACCCAATCGGCGCGGCCGGCGGCGACCTGAGCGGAACTTACCCGAACCCCACCGTCGCGCGGCTGCAAGGGCGGTCTGTGGCGAACGCCGCCCCGAACAATGGCGATGTGTTGAAGTGGAACGGCTCCGCGTGGTCGCCCGCCGCCGACTTGCGCGACGCATTCTGGCAGGCGTCGGGCAGCAACATCTTCTACAACGCGGGCAGAGTGGGAATCGGGCAAAATAACCCCGCCTACCGATTGCATGTGCAGTCCGCCACAGATACCACAGCGGTCTACGGGCAGCAAACCGCCACAACAGGCGTGAACTACGGCGGCTGGTTCGAAACCAGCGGTCCGGGCGGGTCGGGCGTGCGCGGCGTGAACTACGCCACGACGGGCTACTCCTACGGCGCGCTGGGCGAAAGCGACAGCAACTTGGGCAGGGGCTTGGTCGGCATCGCGCGCGCGTCTGGCGGCGCGAGCGGCGGCTACGGTCAGGCGCCCGTCGGCGTGCTGGGACAGGCGTCCACCACCACAGGAGTCGCCTTCGGCGGCGTGTTTAGCGTCTTTTCCGAGCAGGCGCACGGCGTGCAGGTCTATCGCGAGCAGGGCGTGTTCCCCAACTTGCGATACCCCCAAGAAACGCGCTTGGTAACCCGCTATAACAGCTTCATCAGCAACGAAAACGACATCGCAGCGGGCGGCTATGCGCGCTCGACGGTAGGCTTTTACGGACTCTCGTGGCGATTTCTGGATAACGGAACTGAAACGAGCGACACCACTGGCGTTGCAGGCGAGTCGGAATACTGGAAAGGCGTCGGCGGCTGGACGCGCTTCGGCTTTGGCGTCGCAGGGCATCAAATGGGCGCCAACAACAGTGGCGTCGGCGTGCTGGGATACGCCGAAAGCCCCACCGGCGTTGCCGTCAGCGCAGTCAACACACGCAACGGTCCCGCCGTCTCTATTGAAGGGCAAATCGTTGTGCCGAACGCACACATCGCGAGCTTCACACCTGTGTTCAAACACACCACCACAGGTTCAAACACCAGCGCGAACATCACAACGATTAATCATCCGATGTGCAATGGCGATCGGAATGCGATGCTCTTTGTCACGCACGACTTCGGCACCTCGGGTCCCTATGTGACCAAGCCGTTCGGCGTGTGGTACGACCCCAACGCAGGGCGTTGGACCATCTACATCGAGGATCTCTCTGCGATGCCGATTGGGGCGCGTTTCAATGTGCTGGTGGTCAAAACGGCGGTAGGCTCCAATTTCCTCACAGGCGATGCACCGCCGCCTGTCTCGCCCAGCACAGCGCGCCCGCAGGAGGACTAATGCAGGCGAAGCACTAATCTTCGTTGGGGACGCCGACGCTACCCATGCGCCCTGCGTAGTGTTGGCGTCCCCAACGACGCCTCATTACATCATTCAAACAACTCCCCCACGCGCACCTTGAACTCAGGCAGCAACTCGCCGCCGGTGAGAGTGTCGTTTTCGTGCAGCACTTCCAGCTCCAGCGGCGCGGTGTAGCGGTGTACCTGCTTGCGCTCCGGAAACAGCAGCCACACCTCGCGCGCGCCCGCTTCGAAATACTCGAACACTTTCTGCATCAGGTCTTTCAGGTTCTCGGAAGGCGAGACGATTTCCACAGCAAGGTCAGGCGCGCCGTCGGCAAAATCGGCTGAGGGCTGTCCTTCGGGCAGGCGGCTCACATCCATCACAGATAGGTCAGGACTGCGAATATTGCCTTGCTTCATTCGGAACCCGGTGCTGGAATCGAAAGCTCGCATAGTGTCGGGAAGCACAGTGTATACTTTCCCTGCCAGTCTGAATCCGATCCATCCATGTCTTGTCCCTGTAGGCACTGCCTGTATCCTCCCGTCGACCAGTTCGTACTTGCGCCCGTCGTCGGGCATCGCCAGCAGGTCTTGCTCGGTGTAGCGGCGTTTGCGTTTCGGTTTCGTGCGGACGGTTGCCATACTCTCACCCGTAAGCAGTGTACCCAACTATGCGCCGAACTTCTCCTGCACGCCCATCAGCTGGGTCAGGATGGGCACCAAGTCGCCTCCGCGCAGGCGTCCGAGTGCGCCGCGTGCGCAGGCGTACTCGTGGAAGCGTAGCACCTCGTCGCCGCGCAGGTCGGGTCCGTGCAGCAGCAACGGCACGGGGTCGCCTGAATGGTCGCCCACCGAACAGGGCGTGGAGTGGTCGCCCGTAAACATCAGATAGAACGGCTCCGTGTATTGCTCCAGCAGGCGGGCGACCAGGCTGTCGATTTTCTCGATGACCTGCGCCTTGAGCTGGGGATTGCGGTCATGTCCACATAAGTCGGGGGCTTTCACGTTGCACAGCACGAAGTCGTACTGGCGCAGGGCGCGCGCGAGCGTGTCGGCGATGCTGTCGTAATCGGTGTCCACGCCGCCGGTCGCGCCGGGCGCGTCGAGGGTGTCCATCCCCACGAAGCGGGCAATGCCGCGTATCAGTCCCGTCTCCACGACGGCGACGGCGGTCATGCCTTGTTTTCGGGGGAACGGCTCCAGGTGCGGCGCGACGCCCGCCCCACGCGGCAAAATGATGTTGGCTGGGGGTAGCCCCCGCGCGACGCGCTCGCGATTCACGGGGTGGTCTTTGAGCCGTTCGTAGGAGAGTTTCACGAATGCGTTCACGATGCGAGCGGTGCGGACGGCGGCGGCGTCGTTGGGGTCTAACGGTTGTGCCTCGTGTACGATTTCTCCGTCGGCGTGGGGGTCGGCGTCGGTGATTTGGGGGCTAAGCCCCTCGCCGCGCAGTACGAGCGCGCCTCGATGTGCCACCGACTCCTTGAAAAAGCACTGCACCCCCTCGATCTCCACGCCGTTCACCGCTTGCGCCAGTTCCGCCGTGCCTTCTGTAATGCGCCCCGCGCGGCGGTCGATCACGCGCATCTCGGCGTCGACCGTGCTGAAGTTGCAGCGCAGCGCGACATCGCCCCCGCGCACCTCCATGCCGATGCCCAACGCCTCGAACGGACCGCGCCCCTGATAGGTCTTGAAGGGATCGTAGC
>JAOAFW010000274.1 GCA_026416065.1 Fimbriimonadales bacterium | reverse complement strand
CTTTCGTTTTTCCCCTCCAAGAATCTCGGCGCGTTCGGCGACGGGGGCATGCTGGTTACCAACGACGATGAGGTTGCCGAGACCGTGCGCATGCTGCGCGTGCATGGAGCGCGCAAGAAGTACTACAACGAGCGCGTGGGCGTCAACTCGCGCCTGGATGAAATTCAGGCGGCGATTCTGCGCGTCAAGTTTCGGTATCTGGACGAGTGGAACCGCAAGCGGCGCGAGGCGGCGGCGCGCTACAACGAACTGCTGCGTGACATTCCCAGTATTGAGACGCCCTACGAAGCCCCCTACGCTTATCACGTGTACCACCAGTATACGATTCGCGTGCGAGGCGACCGACGCGACTGGCTGCAGGCGCAGCTGAAGGAGGCGGGAATCGATACCTTTGTCTATTATCCTGTGCCGCTACACCTGCTGCCTGTTTATCGGGCGATGGGGCTCAGCCTGCCTGAAGCGGAGCGGGCGTCGCGCGAGGTGTTGAGCTTGCCGATGGGACCGATGCTAACACTCCAAACGCAGCAACAGGTCGCCACAAGCATCTCCACACTGCTTTCATCTCCCGCTGGAGCATGAGAGAGAGCAGAAATAGCTTCGCGCGATCGGTTTTCTGGCTCGCCGCAGGAACCGCTGTTGCGCAAGGGCTTTTTGTGCTCGCCTCGCCGCTCCTCAGCCGGCTTTACACGCCTCAGCAATTCGGCGAGTTCGCGGCGTTTATGGCAACCGCATCGCTGCTGCTGCCCTTAGCAACCTTGCGATACGAAGCCGCGATTCCTTTGCCCGAAGACAATCGCGATGCCGCGGCTTTAGTGCTGCTATGCCTAATCCTGTCATGCATCTGCGGTTGCCTGTTTAGCCTACTACTGCTGGTTCCTATTATGATGAGCCGTGTGCATTCACTTTTGGGACTCAGCACATCCATCTGGTTGTGGATCCCAGTTAGCTTAGTACTGATTAGTGCTTATCAGACGATGAGTTTTTGGGCAACTCGACAAAAGGAATACCAGCGCCTCTCTCAAACCAGGATTTATCAGGGAGTCGTAGGTACTGCTGCAATGTTCGGCTTAGGCTGGCTGAATTTAGGGACAGTCGGGCTGATTACAGGAGAGATCGTTGCTCGCAGTGCAGGCGCCGCAACACTCGCAAGATCGATACTTAGCTCTATTGCGCCTTTCAAATTACCTCACCTGAAGGAACAGGCGAAACGATATCGCCGTTTCGCCTTCATAGGGCTGCCTGACGCCTTGCTTGGAGCGGCGGTGCTCCACATGTCGCCACTGCTCATCCTTACGCTTTTTGGCGGAACTGAGGCAGGATGGTTTGGTGTAGTCAACCGCCTCATCTCCGCGCCCGTAGGCTTAGTTGGGTATGCAGCAGCGCAGGCTTTTTTGGGGCACGCAGCGGCAACCTACAGACAGGGCGAGTCGATGGCAGATCTGACTTTTGACACTTTACGCTGGCTTGCATCCCGTTTCTTGGTTCCATTTATAGTGTTCGGAATGATTCTAATCCCGATAGGCATCCTGACTTTGTACGCCCCACAGTGGCACGCGGCAGCCTGGTTAGCTATCCCCGTCTGCTTGGGGCAGCTGGGAGGGCTAATTGTCTCACCGTTGAGCCACCTTTTGAATATTTTACACAAGCAGCACATTTTATTACTGTGGAACTTAGGGAGAGTGCTTGGGATGCTGATGATTTGGGGCAGTGTGATCTACGCCCAACTCACGCTCTCCGCAACCGTTTGGGCAATCGCCTTACTGCATACCGCGGCTTACCTTCTGCTTTTAGGTATTATTTTAAAGCATGCTTCAAGCGATGCGAGCGGTCGGGAGTAGTTGGCTTATAACCTTGTCAACACTGTATCAGGAGTGATTCGAGGGTGCCGTATGCGTCGGTTGACAGATGTCAGGATTGCCCCAAGGCGCGCCTACCCACTTGCCCTCACCTCGAAACAGGCTGCTTGGACTGATAGTGTTCTACATAGGGTTATCGAGAGGCGCCTTCCCCTTGCAATGACGCCGAGCGCAATTGCTCAAAGGGCGTTCGTGTGCTCTCTTCTACTTGTCTACGCCGGTCTCTTGCACTGGGGGTATGTTGCGATAGTGGTACCCTCCTTCAACTACTTAGGCTATTACACTTTTTCCCGTCCCTCTCTGGAGATGGCGGTCATCTACTGCCTTGTAATACTACCCGGACTATTCATGCGCGTTCATCTTGCGAAACCTTCCGATTTGGTGATGTTCTACACAGCAACCTTTGTGTATGTCCCAGCTTTGGTAGTCTCTGCTGTGGGAAGTAGCCTTTCCTTTCCAAGACTGTTGGGGTTAGCGTTGTGGTTAGTGTTTGGGTTGTTGCTGCTCGCTCTGATCGGCGCTATGCCCCCTTTGAAAGTGCGCAGATTACAGGTATCGCATCGTGGATGGTGGCTGTTGCTCTGCGCGAGCGGGGGGCTATGCGTAGGCTACTTGATCGCGTCGTTCGGTTTGCGTCCGCCTCCCCTGTTTCTGTTCGCATCCGATATCTACGACCTTCGGCTGGAGGCTCGTGAGTGGGGCGCTGCTACAGGCTATGCCCTCCGATTCACAGGAAACGTATTCGCTCCGATACTGATAGCTTATGGACTGACCTACTCCCGTTGGCTTCTCGTGCTATGCGGCGCATGTGCACAAATATTGGTCTTCTCTTTCGACGGCACGAAATCCACTTTGTTGTCGCTGCTGCTAATCCTGTTCATATGGCTCATGCTCAGGTATCGCGCTGATTATAGGACGTTTGTGGTTTCGGTTATTGCGACTATCCTCATCGGAATTACGATCGATCAACTCTTCGCTAACCCATTGATTTCCTCGTTGGTATTGCGACGTACAATTATAACCCCTGGCTTGCTAACTGCGACCTATTATGATTTTTTTCAATCAAATGAACCTTTCATATGGAGTCATAGCTTCTTAAGGCTCTTTCTCGATAACCCCTATTTTTCTTCGCCCGCTTTTGTTATCGGAAAGTATTATTTCGGCAATTCAGAAACCAGTGCAAATGTTAATTTTCTGGGTGAAGGGATCGCCAATCTTGGCGCGCCCGGCGTGGCAGTTGTAGCTTTTGTCGCCGCTATCTTTTTGTGGATGGTGGATAGTGTGAGCCGAGGGAAAGAACGGTTTGCCATTACTGCCTTTGCTGTGCCGGGAATCGCTCTGGTAAACAGTTCGTTGACGACTTCATTGGTTACGCATGGTTTAATTACCATGACTTTCTTCATCTGGCTCTTTGCAAAATCAGGGGAACGAAAATGAAAACGCGAGTCGCTCACCTCTCCTCAGTACACTCGTGGAACGATGTGCGAATCTACTACCGTGAGTGCTTGAGTTTAGCTAAGCGTGGGTATGAGGTGTATCTCGTTGTGAGAGAAGCTCCTAAAGGATTAGGAAGCGCGGACATCCACACTATAGGCGTCGGCTCTGCGCGTACGCGCTTGGCGCGCATCGTTGGGGCGACTGGGCGCATCTATCGTTATGCACGCCGGCTCGGAGCTTCGGTATACCACTTTCATGACCCTGAACTGATTTTCGTGGGCATGCTTCTCAAGCAGGGTGGCGCGAAGGTCATCTATGATGTTCACGAAAATGTCCCGCAACAGATATTGACCAAAGACTGGTTGCCCTACTGGAGCAGACGTTTTGTCGCTCGGCTATCGGGATGGGCGGAACAAAAAGCGGCGCAACACCTTGACGCCATTGTTGCAGCCACCCCGTCTATCGCCAAGCGGTTCCCCCCCGAAAAAACCGTCGTCGTTCAGAATTTCCCGTTCCAAGACGAACTGATAACGCCCGAGCCGACGCCCTACGCCTGTCGCCCGCCCCTAATCGCCTATGTAGGAGGGCTTACCACGATTAGGGGCGCACGAGAAATGGTGCAGGCGATGGAGTATGTGAACAACACATCTGAGGCGGTTCTGGTCATAGCAGGCTCGTTTAGCCCCTCTTCGTTGGAGCAAGAACTGGCGTCCATGGCAGGTTGGCGTCGTGTCCGATTTTTAGGTCAGCAAACCCGTGCTGAAGTCGCCAGCCTGTTGGGACAAGCAAGAGCAGGAATCGTGGTATTCCACCCATCCCCCAACCACATTGAGGCGCAGCCCAATAAACTGTTCGAGTACATGGCGGCAGGACTGCCTGTAATTGCTTCCAACTTTCCCCACTGGCAAGCGCTCATCGGCTCACCACCCTGCGGCATAACCGTAGACCCACTGAATGCACACTCAATCGCTCAAGCCATTGAGTGGATGCTAACTCACCCCCAAGACGCAGAGCAGATGGGGCGGCGAGGGCGACTTCAGGTTGTTGAACGGTATAATTGGGAAGCAGAGTCGGCTAAACTGCTGGCGCTTTACGAACAATTAATCGAATCACTATGAACATGAAAACGATAGCGACGATTGTAGGGGCACGTCCCCAGTTCATTAAAGCGTCGGTCGTCTCCCGCGCTCTTCGTGCGCGCCCTACCGTGCGGGAGGTGATCATTCACACAGGACAACACTACGATTTTGCAATGAATGAAGTATTTTTCGAAGAACTGGAGCTACCAGCGCCCGATTATTGGTTGGGCATTGGTTCGGGTACCCACGGAGAACAGACAGGGCGAATGCTGGAAGCCATCGAGAAAGTGCTGGTGGAGATACAGCCCGATTGGGTTCTGGTCTATGGTGATACCAACTCCACTTTAGCGGGCGCGCTGGCGGCGGCGAAGATGCACCTTCCAGTGGCGCATGTGGAAGCAGGTCTACGCTCCTTCAACCGCCGCATGCCAGAAGAGATTAACCGGGTTCTTACAGACCATCTCTCCACACTCCTTTTTGCGCCCACTGAAACTGCCATGAAGAACCTACAGCGCGAAGGCATCCCTGCCAAGCATATTGCGCTGGTAGGTGATGTGATGTACGATGCTGCCCTGCACTACGCTGAAAAGGCGCGCCAAAAAAGTACGATTTTGGAGCGGTTGCGCCTGTCCCCGGGGGGCTACATTCTCGCTACCATCCATCGAGCTGAGAATACCGACGCCCCCGAGCGATTAAGAGTGATACTCGATGCGCTGGCGCAACTATCACACCATGCTCCTGTTGTTGTGCCGTTGCATCCGCGCACACGCCAGCGGCTGCAGAGCTTCGGAATCGCTGTTGGCGACCCCGATGGGCTTAGCTTCATCGACCCCGTGGGCTATTTAGACATGGTACAACTGGAAAGCCATGCGGCGGTAATAATCACCGATTCTGGAGGCGTGCAGAAAGAAGCATTTTTCTATCGTGTGCCCTGCGTAACTGTGCGTGAGGAGACAGAGTGGGTGGAGCTGGTGGAACTCGGCTGGAACCGTCTGGCGCCGCCCATCTCCATCGACAGCATCGTGGAAACGGTTTTAGCTGTGCAGGGAACTTCTGGGAGAGAAGGAAACATCTACGGTGTAGGCGACGCCGCGCAACGAATTGCCGACTACTTGAGCAAACGATGAGCAAGTGCCTTCGGGTCTGGTTTGTGAATCCATACGCTCTGCCTCCCGATGAGGCAGGGACGACCCGCCACTACGGATTATCAAGCTACCTGATCCAGCGTGGGCATCAGGCGTTAGTTATTGCTTCCCCAGTACATTACCTCACACGCCGACGGCTTGCAGGACGCAGTGGGATTCAAGCAATCCAAGGCGTTCCCTTCGCCTGGATTGACGCTCCGACTTATCGTGATAACGGTCTCTCGCGACTGCGTAACAGTTTAGTGTTCACTTTGCGGTTGCTTCGGTTACCTTTGGCACAGATGCCGTTTCTGCCCGATGTGATTGTCGGTTCATCACCCCATCCCTTTGGCGCCTGGGCAGCGGAACGCATAGCAAGACGCCTTAGAGTTCCCTTCCTTTTCGAGATTCGCGACCTTTGGCCCCAGTCGCTGATTGATCTCAGAACGGTTAGCCCGCATCACCCGGTTGTTCCCGTGTTGCGCTCGTTGGAGCGCACCCTCTGCCATAGGGCGCAACGCGTTATCGTACTGCCCTCGCGTGTGGGAGAGTACCTGAAACGCTACGGCGTTGCCCCCTCTAAGGTGGTGTGGCTACCCAACTTCATCAAGTTAGATTTGGCACCGCCGCCAACGCCGCCGCCCTCAAGCGAGGTCTTTGAAGTAATGTACACAGGCACAATCGGCGTTGCCAACGGGGTCGAGTTCTTAATCGAGGCGTTCGCTCTTTTGGAAGGGACAGGTTCGAAGGTGCGCCTGCGAGTTGTTGGTGATGGAATTCAGCGAGAGGCTCTACAGCAAGAAGTACAACGACTGGGGTTGCGTTCCGTCCTTTTTACTCCCCCTGTCTCCAAGGCAGAGCTTTTGACCCAGATGGTGCACGCTCATGCCTTCGGCTTTGTATCGAAGGAAGCTGCCCTGTTTCAGTGGGGAATGAGCCCTAATAAGCTGTATGACTATATGGCTTTAGCTCGCCCCGTGATTTTTGCAGGACATATTCCCGACAACCCGGTCGAGTCCGCCGGATGCGGTATCGTCACGAAGGTGGAGGCTGCCTCAATCGCTGGAGCAGTTCAGAAGATTGCCGCCATGACAATCGAGGAACGTTACGCGATGGGGCTCCGCGGACGTTGCTATGTAGAACAGCACTACTCCGACACTGTCGTAGGGCAACGATTAGAACAACTACTTGCGGAGGTGGCGTCCTGTCCGTCCACCCAGGTAAACTTATCCGTCACAGGAGGTTCCGAATGAGCCCATCGGAACAGGAGCGACTCCGCGCCATATATGCGGAGCGTGAAGCATTGAAAAAATCGCTCTACGACCCGCTGAGCCCTGGCGCGTTCTTTCTTTCGGTGTCGCGTGACCGGCGAGTTCTGGCGATGCTGCGTGAATTTCTCGGAGCGCGCGCCCTACATCAGCTGGAGATACTGGATGTAGGGTGCGGCGACGGGAACATGTTGCGCCGTCTTGTACTTTGGGGTGCAAGTCCAGACAAACTCTGTGGGGTAGACCTGTTAGAATCCCGAATTGAGCGTGCCCGTCAGTTAAGCCCCAATATTCAGTTCCTTGTAGGCGATGCAGGCGATCTCCCTTTTCCCAATAGTTCATGGGATTTAGCACTGATGTTTACAGTGGTGAGTTCGATTTTAGACGACGCGCTGCAGCGACAAGTCGCTTCGGAGACCCTGCGTGTACTGCGTCCCGGCGGAGCCATTTTGTGGTACGATTTCTGGCTCAATCCTACCAATTCTGATACCCGGGGCATCCCCTTGCGCCAGATACACTCCCTGTTCCCCAACTGCCGCTATCGGCTTCGTCGAACAACCTTGGCACCACCAGTAGCCCGTCGCCTTGCACAGATTAGCTGGCCGCTTTGCTGGGTTCTGGAGTCGCTACCCATGCTTTGCACCCATTACATCGGGCTGATTTACAAAGGAGGCGATCTGTGAGATTCCAGCCCAGAACTGAGTTCTTACCGTATGCCCTGCCCTCGTTAGACGAGATGGAAGAGCAAGCCGTGCTGGAGGTGCTGCGCAGCGGCTGGCTCACCACCGGGCAACGCGCTCGCCAGTTTGAGCAGGAGTTTTGCGCCTACACAGGGGCGCAGCACGCCGTCGCTGTGAACTCCTGCACGGCGGCGATGCA